>JANNFT010000418.1:0-39954 GCA_031380185.1 Pseudomonadota bacterium | reverse complement strand
GAAGCGGAATGCTCGCTCGATTTGGGTTGCCCGCCGGATCAATTCGCCGCCTTCTGCGACGCGAATCCAGATCGTACCGTGGTCGTGTACGCCAACACCAGCGCGGCGGTGAAAGCGCGCGCCGATTGGATGGTAACCTCCAGCATTGCGGAAAAAATCGTCAAGCACTTGCACGACCAAGGCAAAAAAATCCTATTCGCCCCGGACAAACACCTCGGCGAATACATCCAAAAACAAACCGGCGCCGACATGTTGTTGTGGCAAGGCTCGTGCGTGGTTCACAACGAATTCAAAGCTAAGCAACTCGCCGAAATGAAGGCGCAACATCCGAACGCGAAAGTGTTGGTGCATCCGGAATCGCCGGACAATGTGATTCGCCTCGCCGACACCGTCGGTTCGACCACCGGCATCATCCAAGCGGCGCAACGTTCCGGCGCGATGGAATTCATCGTCGCGACCGACAACGGCATCCTGCACAAAATGAAAAAATTGATGCCGGAGAAAATTTTCATCGAAGCGCCTACCGCCGGCCACGCCGCCACCTGCCAAAGCTGCGGCCATTGCCCGTGGATGGCGATGAACGGCCTAATAAACCTAGCGGCCGTGTTAGAAACGGGCAAAAACGAAATTCACATCGACGCGGAAATCAGTCGCAAAGCGCAACTGTGCATTACCCGGATGTTGGATTTCGCGAAGGCGGAGAGGGCGCGAACGGAAGGGAATGCATAGCGTCCTGCGGCGCCTAATCGTCTTAGTTCCGGTCATCGCGAGGAGCTACGCGACGCAGCAATCTCGTATTTGCAGGCCAAAAAAATCGAGATTGCTTCGTCGCAAAGAACGCTCCTCGCAATGACAAGTCAAAATGGCATCATGCCAGATGGCGTATGGATACTGGCTCCCAGGACATGTATCGCCACGAAGCAAGACGCGAGCGGCTCGTGGCTTAGTCATAAAATGACAATGTAGAGCAGGTGAAACCCACCGAACAACACTCACGAAGATCCTACCTGGGCGGTCAGATTACTGCGGAAGTGGCAGACTTAGGGATCATCGATTAATCCTCCGTTAATATTTCCAATGCGTCTTAGCAATCAATGATTCGCGCTAAATGAACCGTTATAAAATTCCGGTTTCCGTTTTGGTCGTGATCCACACTCGCGATCTCGACGTGTTATTGTTGGAACGCGCCGACCGGCCGGGATTTTGGCAATCGGTCACCGGCAGCCAAGACGACGAGGGCGAAATGTTGCGCGATACCGCTATTCGAGAATTGAAGGAAGAAACCGGGCTCAACGCCGCTGACCACGTGCTCATCGATTGGCAGAAACAAAATGAGTTTGAGATTTATCCGGTGTGGCGCCGTCGCTACGCGCCGGGAATCACGCGCAATACCGAGCATGTATTCGGCCTGACTTTGCCCCGCCAAACGCCGATCACCATTGCGCCGCGCGAACATTTACAATATGCGTGGTTGCCCTGGCAGGCGGCGGCCGAAAAAGTGTTTTCGTGGAGCAATCGTGAAGCCATTTTGTTGTTGCCGCAATTTGCCAGCCGGGCGAATGAATCGTCGCAATAAAGAACAAGCGAGATGATCGAAACCTTACGCATCGCAACTTACAATATCCACAAGGGATTTTCGAATTTCAATCGACGCATGATTTTGCATGACGTTCGCGACCGCTTGCGCATGCTCGATGCCGATCTGATTTTTCTGCAAGAGGTGCAAGGCTCGAACGAAACCCACGGATTGAACCATACGCTATGGACCGCGCCGCAGCATGAGTTCCTCGCTGATTCGGTGTGGGGCGATTTCGCCTACGGAAAAAACGCTGTGTATGAGGAAGGTCATCACGGCAATGCGATTTTGAGCCGTTTTCCCATTGTCAGTTGGGAAAACGAAGATGTGTCTGCCCATCCGTTAGAACGGCGCGGGTTATTGCATTGCGAATTGGACGTGCCCGGCTGGGACCGGCGTCTACATTGCGTCTGCGTACATTTGGGTTTGTTTTCGCGCTGGCGCGCGCAACAGGCGCGCGCGCTGTGTGATCGCATCGATCGCATGGTGCCACACGACGCGCCGCTGGTGATCGCCGGCGATTTCAACGATTGGCGCGAGCAACTCAGCAATTTACTGCGCAATCGTCTTGACGTTCACGAAGTCTTCGAAGCGACGCGCGGCCGGCCCGCGCGCAGCTTTCCTGCCGGATTGCCGCTATTCAGTTTGGATCGAATTTATGTGCGTGGCCTGCGCGTAAAAAGCGCGCGCCTGATGCATGGAAAAGCCTGGTCGAGATTGTCCGACCATGCGGCATTGTCGGCTCACGTCAGTCGACCTTAGGACGTCTTGGCCACGCCACGCTACGTCGCAGGTAACTCGATTACCCTGCTAAAAAATGGTGCAGACTTTTTTCCGGCGTTGGAAGCCGCGATCGACGCTGCGCAAACGGAAGTTCATCTCGAGACCTACATCTTTGCCGATGATAGCGCAGGCCAGCGCATCGCCGCGGCATTGCGCCGCGCGGCGCAGCGAAACGTTGTCGTGCGCATTGTTATCGACGGTTTCGGCAGCCGGGATTTGTTCCCGCCGGAAATGGCGGATGAGCTACTGAAAAGTGGAGTTGAGGTATTCATCTACCGAACCGAGGCATTCCGTTTCAGTCTTCGGCGTTATCGTCTACGCCGCATGCATCGCAAAATCGCGATGATCGACGGCCACACCGCTTTCGTCGGCGGCATCAATATCATCGACGACGTTAATACGCCCCACCATACGCCGCCGCGTTACGACTACGCAGTGAAACTTAGTGGCCCGCTGCTGCAAGAGGTTCGGCCGGTGGTGCATCGGCTGTGGTTAATGCTGTCGTGGACTCGCGTGCGCACCCGCATGCGCGGCATGTTTCCCAGCGTCCCGCCGGCGCCGCCGCGCGGCGCGCTTTTGGCCGCCCTGGTAATTCGCGATAACCTGCGACATCGCGACGATATCGAAGAAGCCTACCTCGACGCGATCGAGAACGCGCAACACGAAATCATCGTCGCGAATGCTTACTTTTTCCCCGGACTGCGTTTCCGCCGCGCCCTCGTTACCGCCGCGGCACGCGGCGTTAAAGTGAGATTGTTGCTACAAGGAAAAGTCGAATATCGCTGGCTGCATCACGCCACGCGCGCGCTGTACGGTTCGTTGCTTGCCGGCGGCGTCGAGATCATCGAATATCACAAGAGCTTTATGCACGCCAAAGTAGCCGTCATCGATGACGATTGGGCGACGGTTGGCTCGAGCAATATTGATCCGTTTAGTTTTATGTTGTCACGCGAAGCCAATGTCATCGTTCGCGATGCGAATTTTTGCGCCCAGTTACGCCACAGCCTCCTGGCCGCGATTCATGACGGCGCCGTGCCGGTCGAGTTAAGCGAATGGAAACAACGGCCATTTTTGGAACGCTTCGAGGCATGGCTTGCTTACGGTTCGGCGCGCTTTATTCTCGGGACGTTAGGCTACCCGCAAAAATAGCTTCCAAGCGATGCGATCCCGACAGTCACCTAGCGCTTGAAGGGTCGACGCGGCGCCATCCGGCCTGCCGCAGCTTCATCTTTATGGCGGAAATTGATTCGACCCTTTGAGAGATCGTAGGGCGACATCTCTAACGTGACTTTATCGCCGGCCAAAATCCGAATACGGTGTTGCCGCATTTTGCCGGAAGCGTGGGCGGTGATTTCCACTCCGTTGCTCAGCGTGACACGAAATTGGGTGTTGCGCAAAACCTCGCTGACCATTCCTTCCATCTCAATCGTTTCTTCCTTTGCCAAGTTTATAGCCTTTCATGCGTAATAAAACAGCCGCACACCGCCGGTTGCCGGCGGGCGGGAACAAATAGAAAACACGGTATTCATAACCGGACACGAGGCGCCCGGTTATGAAAACTCAGGCTTTTTTCAGATTAACCGCGGCAATCTTGCCGTTGTCGCCTTTTTCAAGGTCGAACGTTAGTTTGTCGTTTTCGTTGAGGGTGCCTAAACCGGCACGCTCAACGGCGGAGATATGGACGAATACGTCCTTCGAACCATCATCTTGTTGAATAAAACCAAAACCCTTTGCTGCATTGAAAAATTTAACGGTGCCGGTCGACATAATGTCCTCCGAATAAGGCGTGGCCTAGCGCAGGATTGCGCCAAGCATCTAGAGAAGCTCTGAATTATTCCGATTTCATTGCGCCACTGCGTTGCGCGCAGAAAATATCTCAGTATTTTCCCACTATACTAAGTCGATATTTTTTGTTCGCGCGTTGTCTCGCTTAGAACTCGCAATAATTCAGAGCTTCTCGAGCAGGACGATGGAATTAGACCGGGGTGGCACCGAGAGGTGATACGCGAGGGCGATCCCAAAGACATGATCGATGAATAGATATTGTGGCGTTATACTGGATTACAAGGCATAACGCGAGTTTTCTTTTATTTTCTCTCAACGAGAAAACTTAGCGCCGCACTCACCCCGCCGGTTTCGATCGGCGCGTTTACCGCGATCAATCCCATCTCGATGCCGGAGAGGGTGCCCGCCAACATCAAATCATTAAAATAACCCAGATGCCCGATGCGAAAAATTTTGCCGGCGAGCCGTCCGAGCCCCATGCCTAAGGACATGTCGAAGCGCTCGAGTATGATTTTTCTCATCGCGTCGGCGTCGTGCCCTGCGGGCATCAATAGCGCGGTGAGACTGGGGCTGTATTCGCGCGGATTTTTGCACAGCACTTCGAGACCCCACGCACGGGCGGCGCGGCGCGTTGCCTCGGCGTGGCGGATATGACGGGCGAAGACATTTTCCAGGCTTTCGCCGCTTAGCATCGTGATCGCTTCGCGCAATCCAAACAATAAATTTGTCGCCGGCGTGTATGGGAAAAATCCGTTCTTGTTCGCCGTTAGCATCGGCTCCCAGTCCCAGTAAGACTTTGCCAGCGTCGATGCTTGACTTGCCGCCAAAGCTTTGTTGGAGATAGCGTTAAAGCTTAATCCCGGCGGCAACATCAAGCCTTTTTGCGAGCCACCGACGCTGACGTCTACGCCCCACGCATCGTGGCGAAAGTCAATCGATGCAAGGGACGAAATCGTATCGACCAGCAACAGCGCCGGATGCCCGGCGCCATCGATTGCTGCGCGGATCGAGGCGATGTTGGTGGTGACGCCGGTCGATGTTTCGTTGTGGACGATGGCGACGGCCTTGATACTGCGATCGTGATCTTCGCTCATGCGCCGTTCGACGTCGCTCGCATCGACACCACTACGCCAATCGCCGAGCACAAGTTCGATTTCCAAGCCGAGACGTCGCGCCATATCACACCAAAGCGCTGCAAAATGACCGGTTTCATACATCAGGACTTTGTCCTTAGGGGACAGTGTATTCACCAGCGCGGCTTCCCACGCTCCGGTGCCCGAGGCAGGATAAATTATGACTGGATTTTTGGTTTGAAAGATTTGTTGCATCCCGGCCAATACGTCGAAGCCGAGCTGTTGAAACTCAGGGCCGCGATGATCGATGGTGGGCCGATCCATCGCGCGCAAAACGCGGTCTGGCACATTGGTCGGACCAGGAATCTGCAGAAAATGCCGGCCGCTGGGATAGCGCATGAAATTCGCTCTGTAGTTGGATTGCCCGGTGATATTATCGCTCAATGCAGACTGTTCAATCCAACTTAGCCGAACGGCTTAGGCGAGAAATAGAGGGCGACGTCTTATTCGACGCCGCGTCGCGTGGACGTTATGCCACGGACGCATCGATTTATCAGATCGATCCGCTCGGCGTCGTGGCGCCAAAAACCGAGCAAGACGCCGCTATCGCGCTGCAAATCGCGCGTGAAGAGAATATCCCGATATTGCCGCGTGGCGCCGGAACGTCTCAATGCGGCCAGAGCGTCGGCGCGGCGCTGGTTATCGATAACAGCAAGTATCTCAATCGCATTTTTGAATTCGAGCCGGGCGCAACGCAAATCGATGTGCAGCCCGGCGTCGTACTCGATCAACTCAACGGCTTTTTGAAACCCTACGGGCTATGGTATCCGGTGGATGTATCCACCAGCGCGCAAGCCACGCTCGGCGGCATGGCGGGTAACAACTCCTGCGGTAGCCGATCGATTCGTTACGGCAACATGGTGCACAACGTCAAAGGTATCGAGGCGATACTGTCCGACGGCAATGTCGCGTGGTTTTCCGAATTGGATGATGCGACGACGACCGGCCGCTACGCTGAAATCGTCGCGGGTTTCCGCGCCATCGCCACGCGCGAGGCCTACGAAATTCGCGCACGTTTCCCGCGCTTGCCGCGGCGTGTGGCAGGCTACAACTTAGATATTTTCGAGCCGCAGGATCCGCTGCGTTACAACACCGAACGGCCAAACATGGCGCATTTACTGGTCGGCAGCGAAGGCACGCTGGCTTATTTCAAGCGCCTCAGGCTCAAACTTTCGCCGCTGCCGACGCACAAAACGTTGGGCGTGGTGAACTTTCCGACTTTCTACCGGGCGATGGAATTAACCCAGCACATCGTCAAACTCGATCCGAGCGCCGTAGAGTTAGTCGATCGCACGATGATCGATCTGGCGCGGAACAATCCGTCGTTTCAACCGATCATCGACGCCGCGTTGATCGGCGCGCCGGATGCGATTCTGTTGGTCGAGTTTTCCGGAGATAACGCCGCGGAACAAACTCGCAAACTCGAGGAACTCGCCGCGCTGCTCGCCGATTTGGGCTTGCCCGACAGCGTAGTCAAACTCAAGGATGCGAAACAACAGAAATCCTTGTGGGACGTGCGCAAAGCCGGCCTCAATATCATGATGAGCATGAAGGGCGACGGCAAGCCGGTGAGCTTCATCGAGGATTGCTGCGTGCCGCTGGAGCATCTCGCCGATTACACGCAACGTCTCACACAAGTTTTCGAGAAGCACGGCACGCGCGGCACCTGGTATGCCCACGCCAGCGTCGGTACGTTGCACGTTCGGCCGATCCTCAATATGAAACAAGACGGCGCGCAGAAAATGCGCGCCATAGCCGCGGAGGCTTGCGAGTTGGTGCGCAAATACAAAGGCGTCTATTCTGGTGAACACGGCGATGGCTTGGTGCGCAGTGAATGGATCGCGCCGTTCTTCGGGCCGCGTTTGACCACCGCGTTGGCGCAAGTGAAACAACTGTTCGATCCACTTGGCTTGATGAATCCTGGCAAGATCGTCAACCCAAGTAAGCAAGACGATCGCAGCCTATTCCGCTTTAAGCCCGGCTATCGACATATCGAAATCAAGTCCGCGCTCGATTGGTCCGACCACGGCTCCATCGCTCATGCCGCGGAAATGTGCAACAACAACGGCCACTGCCGCAAGTTCGACGCCGACGTAATGTGCCCGTCCTATCGGGTCACGCTCGACGAGCAACATTCCACCCGCGGCCGCGCCAACACCCTGCGCCTGGCATTGTCCGGCCAACTCGGCGCCCACGCCATGGCGTCGGATGCGCTGCGCGAAAGTTTCGATCTGTGTGTGTCGTGCAAGGGCTGCAAGCGCGAGTGTCCGACCGGCGTCGACATGGCAAAGATGAAAATCGAATATTTACATCAGCAGCAGCAACGCCACGGCTTGTCGATCAAGGACAAGCTGATCGCCTACCTTCCGCGCTACGCGCCGTATGCAACTAAAATTAGCGGCCTGCTTAATCTGCGCAATAGCATTCCGCGCCTTGCGCATTGGAGCGAGAAATACCTGGGCCTAAGCGCACGCCGGCCATTGCCGCGTTGGCGATCCGATTACTTTCGCCTAAACAGAGCGCCGCGAGCGCCGGTTATTAGCGGTCGCGACGTGGTCCTATTCGTCGATACGTTCAACAGTTATTTCGAGCCGGAGAACGCGCGCGCCGCGCTGCGAGTACTGCGCGCCGCTGGCTACCACGCGCACATTGCGCACGCCGCCGATAGCAGTCGACCGCTGTGTTGCGGGCGAACTTTTTTGAGCGTCGGGCTGGCCGATAAAGCGAAACAGGAAGCGCAACGCTTAGTCGCGGCGATGCTACCCTACGTCGAACAAGGCATTCCCATTATCGGGCTCGAGCCATCCTGTGTGTTCACATTGCGTGACGAATTTCCGGCATTATTGAGCAACGCCGATGCCGAACACTTGGCGAAGCACGCGCTCACGTTCGAAGAGTTTTTATATCAGGAGCATCAAAAAGGACAATTAGATTTGACGCTGTATCCGATAAATCCACCACAAGTACTACTGCACGGCCACTGCCACCAAAAGGCTTTCGGCGTGATGGGGGCCGTCGAGGGTGTGTTGGGTTTAATTCCAGAGTTGAAAATGGAAACGATCCAATCGGGCTGCTGTGGGATGGCCGGCTCGTTTGGTTTTGATGCGAATCACTTTGACATTTCAATGCAGATGGCCGAACTCAATCTACTTCCGGCCGTTCGCGCCAGCGACAAACACACCACCATTGTCGCCGACGGCGTGAGCTGCCGGCAGCAAATTCGCGACGGCGCCGGAAGGCAGGCTGTGCACGTTGCGCGCGTTTTAGAGATGGCACTATGAAACTGATTTGGCGCGGCTAAGCGGCCCTGCCGCGATCGATGCGGCTGCTGCGCTAACGAGCCGTTTATTGGTAACCCGCTGCGCCGATTTCGCCGGATGACGGCTGTATTAGTTGCTCGATCAGCGCGCGCAATTTTGCCGGTCGCACCGGCTTGTGCAAGATTCGCAAGCCCTTCGCCTTGGCTTCGCGCAACAATTCCGGCCCGGTGTCGCCGCTGACTAACACGGCAGGAATATCTAAATTGTAGTGCTCGCGAATTTGCGCGATGACATCGATGCCATTTTCTTGTTCGCGTAAGCGATAGTCGCTGACGATGATATCCGGCGGGCGTCCGGCCGCGACCAGCGCCGCCAATGCGCCCATGCCATTGGCGGCGATAACTGGCTCGCAGCCCCAGTCGCGCAGCAAGACTTCCATGCCTTCCAGAATAGTCGCCTCGTCGTCAACAAACGCCACCAACGCGCCCTTAATTTCGCCACGCCGGATGGCGCCGCCGGGCGCCGGCTTTTCAATCACGCGTTTTGCATTTCCGCGCGGAACTTTAATGGAAAATACCGAGCCTTTGTTCTCGATAGACTTGATTTCGACTCGAGTGCCCAGCAAACGCGCCATCCGCTCGACGATCGCCAACCCCAACCCGAGACCCTTGTTGCGATCACGCTCCGGATTATTAAGTTGCACGAATTCCTGAAAAATTTCTTTTTGCCGATGTCCTGGAATGCCTTTACCACTGTCCCAGACTTCGATGCGCAAACCGCCCTTGGCGCGGCGGCACCCGACTACGACGCCGCCTTCGACGGTATAGCGAATGCCGTTGGAAATCAGATTCATCAGGATACGCTCCAGCAGCACCGGATCGGTGCGCACAATGGCTCGCGTCGGCACGATACTGAGTCGAATCTGTTTTTCCATCGCGTGCGGCGAAAAGTCCAATATCAAGCGATCGAACAATGCCTGCAAATGAAAATCGCGCGGATGCGCTTGTAATACGCCCGCATCCAAGCGAGAAATATCAAGTAACGCGTTGAACATCCCCTGCATCGCCGTGACAGAAGATTCGATGTTGTGAACGATTCGACTCACTTCGGGATAGTGAATACGCTCCTTTAACGCAGCGACGAACAGCGTCAACGCGTGCATGGGTTGGCGCAAATCGTGCGTTGCGGCAGCCAGGAAACGAGATTTTGCCAGATTGGCGCGCTCCGCTTCTTCTTTTTGCGCCGTAAGCAAACGCGTAGCCTCTTCGATGCGTTGTTCTAAAAGCGCCTGACCCTGCTTGAGCTTGGCCGCCATGTCGGCAATGCCGGATTCAAGCAGCGCCAACTCGCCGCCCGAATCGGACGCTAACCGCACATCAAAATCGCCTTTACCGATGCGCGCGACGGCGCGCGCCAAGTTTGTAATCGGCGCCGCGATTTGACCGCCGATCTTGCGCGCCGCCAGCGCGCCAAACAACAGACAAAGACCGCTCAATCCGACCGCCCAACCCCACCCGGAAACACCACCGTGGGTTTTCCACTCGGACAAGAGAATGACGTGCCAACCGGCCATCACGAACCAAAGTCCAAGCACAATTGCCATGATGAACGCAGGCAACAATGCGATCACCAGTATGCGAGTGCGAATGCCGCCGAAATTCATGGCTCGAAGCCTGCATGTCGAAAAAATAGCATTATCGTAAGCGTCAATCGCGTTGCTTGGATAAATCGTACTATTGAGTAGCGCAATTAACGCGTCAAGGTATTTTCGGGGACTACAACTTCTGGCCTATGTCGAAGGTACTACTACTTTTGGCCTATATCGAAAGTAATAGTTCATATCTGGATCGGCCATAAGAGGTATAGGAAGCGCCAGGGTGCTATGGCATAACACTGATTCACAATACCTATTTGAAAATCATGCCTGTTATCGTCATCGTTTCGGAAACCGGCAGTGAAGGACCCGATATCGCCAATCGTGTTGCGCGGCGCCTTGGGCTATCAATGCTGGACCATAGCAACGTACTGGATAGGCTCGCACAACATGGCTTTTCCTTACCGGAATGCCCGACGCCGCAAGCGTTGGCCGGCGCCGCGCAAGAAAACAACTGGCGACAGCACGAAATTGGGAAGATAATCTCTGCGGAAATTATGTTTCTCGCACGAAAAAATAGCATGTTGATTCATAGTCCCTATGCCCCACATCTGTTGGCTGGAATCAGCCATATCCCGCGCATTCGGGTGCGCGCACCGGTAACGCAACGCGCGCGGAATTTTTCGGCGGCGAACGGCTGCAGTGAAGCCGAAGCGCTGCAAGAAATTAACCGCAAAGATCGCCAGACCGACTGGATTCTGGAGACTTGTTTTAGGATCGATTCTCCCAATCGCGCCGAAAATTTTGACCTCGTTGCCGATACCGGTTGGTTAAGCGCGCAGGACTGGGCGGAACAAATCCTAGACCTGGTGCAAGATCCGGATTTTTTTCCGAACGCCACGTCAATCGCAAAGCTCTGCGCGCTGGCATCGCACCTGACCTCGCCCCAAATCAACGAGAACCGTGGCTCCGATCCGTGCCAGACAAGCACGCCGGGCTAAGGCAATAGCGTTGCGTTCGTTTTCCCTCAACTCCGGCGTAGTTGCCACAACTCATCTGGAATCGCACTCCAGTAACTTGACCGCCTCCGGACGCGAGCGCGAATTGCTCCATGATCAAATCGTTTACGCCTATCGCGAATACCTACCTGGCGCGATTCCTCCATTTTTCGGCGGCATCTTGGTGGTTGCCGTTATGTGGCAAGAAATTTCCCATGCACTGTTACTGGGTTGGCTTGCGGTACTTTTCGGCGCGACCGGCATTCGCGCCTATTGGTCCGTCGTATTCAATCGGCAACAACCGCCAATCGATGCGATTAACCATTGGAAACGCCGATTTGTGATGGGCTCCTCCGGCGCAGGCGCCATCTGGGGCAGTATCGGTATTTTGATGTTCGTCCCGGATTCACTCGCGCTGCAGATGTTCTTATTAGGCTGCCTGTTTGCGATCTGCGCCGGCGGTGTGACCGTAATTGGCTATTACTTGCCGGCGTTTTATGCGTTCGCCATCCCGTTGGTACTGCCCAGTATCGTCCGCCATGCCGTGATGCATGAACCCATTCATTGGCTCATCGCCGCCATTTGTACGATCTTCCTGGTGTCGTTCTTGGGATTCGCCCGTCGGCAAAATCGTTTTGTCGTCGAGACGCTGAAGATCCGCTACGAAAATACCGAATTGATTGAGCTACTCAAAGCGCAAACACAGGCTGCGGAATCGGCCACCGAAAAGGCTGAATACGCAACCCGGGAAGCACAACGCGCTAAAGAAGATGCCGAAATTGCCAACCGCGCCAAATCGCAATTTCTGGCGACCGCCAGCCACGATCTACGCCAGCCGTTGCAGGCGATCGCATTATTTTCCGAAGCGTTGCGCCAACGCATCTATTATCCCGAAGTACGAAATATCGTCGACAACATCAACGCATCCGTCGAGGCCCTGCAGGCGTTGTTTAACTCGCTGCTGGATATTTCGCGCTTTGAAGCGGGCGTGGTCGAGACCATGCCAATTCATTTTCGCGCCAATCAATTACTCGATAAGTTGCGCACCGATTACACAGCGCCGGCGCTTGAGAAAAATATCACATTGCGCGTTCGCGCCTCGAACGCCAATCTATTCAGCGATCCGATTTTGCTCGAGCGCGTGGTGCGAAATTTCGTTGCCAACGCGGTGCGCTACTGCGCCGAAGGCGGTGTCGTCCTGGTGGCATGCCGGCAGCAACGCGATGGCCGCATGCGTATTGAAGTTCGCGATAACGGCTGTGGTATCTCCCACGACGAGCAGGAAAAAATATTCCAGGAATTTTATCAAATTGACAATCCCGAACGTGACCGCGCCAAAGGATTCGGACTTGGCCTGGCGATTGTGAAAGGCATCGAAAAAATCCTCGATTGCCAAGTTCGTCTGCGCTCGGCGGTAGGCCGCGGGTCGATATTTAGCGTCGCAGTCCCGCGTGGCGAAACCGCGGCTTCAGTGGTGGATGCGAAAGAAAATACAAAACAGCACATCAAGAATTTGCGCGGCCGCTGCATCGTAGTGCTGGACGATGATCAAACGGTGCTTAACGCGATGCAACTGCTGCTGACCGATTGGGGCTGCCACGTCATTGCCGCGTCGACCGTAGACGAAGCGACAGCGGGAATTGAACAATCGGAACGTCAACCGGATTTGGTTATCGCTGACTATCGACTACGCGGCGGCGCGAACGGCATCGATGCTATTGCGCAAATTCGTGCGGTCACCAGACCAAATATGCCCGCCGTGCTGGTGACCGGCGATACCGGAGTAGACCAATTGCGCGAAGTGCGCGAGAGCAAACTGATGTTATTGCACAAGCCGGTGGTGATCACACAACTCAGCGAAACCCTGAGCCGCGCCATTGCGCCGAAGTAAAAATTCTTCGTAGGACAACGCGCCACGAAGCAGATGAGGCGCGGATATCGACGGCACATGGCGGGAGAAGCAGCAACGGCGAGGGCTCTGGCGATGCCTTAAAAAACGCCAGGGTCAGGCCTCTCTTTATCGCATCGGTTCTGATTTCCTAATTCTATGGCCAGTCCCTTGCGAGGACGGGGTCAGAGGACGGGGTCAGGCCTCAATACTGTTCGTTTCGCCGTTCGGGCTGAGTCGTGAGCTTGTCGAACGATCGAAGCCCATTTACCCTTCGACCGCTCGACAAGCTCACGGCTCAGGGCGAACGAGCTTAAGCGAACCGCATTGGAACTTAAGCGAACAGCATTGAGACCTGACCCCGCTCTCTTTACCCTAAGAAATCCCGCGCCACTTTATTAAATTTGTCTGGATTCTCCAGGAACATAAAATGACTTCCGCCTTCTTCGGCAGCGAACACTTCAAGCTTCGCGCCTTTAATTTGATTGGCGATCCATTCTTGCGATTTCAGCGGGAAGAAACTCGCTTTGCCGGTGACGACCAACGTCGGTTTATTAATGCGTGGAATCACGTCACGCCAATCTTGTGTGCAATGATTCAACAGCAACTCGGCGGCGTGCTTGCGTGGGAACTTCAGATTTTGCTGCAGCGCCCAGTTGCGCTGATCTTGCGGAAAAGCTTTGGTGAAAAAAATGCCTTCCGGCGCGAAAAAACCTTCTGTGGTTTTCACGCCGTCCGGGCCGCGTAATCCGGCGGCGATGCCGTACAGCGTAGGCGGATCGAAAATCGCGCCGGCTTCGGCCTTTTGCGCGTCGCTCCAACCTGGCTGACTCGTCACTGTCGGCGCTTGATCGATCAGAATTACTTTGGCGACGCGATCGCCTGAAAACATATCCCAATAGGACCAGATCACGGAACAGCCCATGGAGTGCCCCATCAAGGTCACATCGGCGAGATCTTCATAATAAATAAACGCGCGCAAATCGGCCGCGAGGCGTTGCATGCGATAGCCGTGCGCGACCTTTTCGGAATCGCCGTGTCCGCGCATATCGATGGCGATACAGCGATAATTGTCCGACAAAGCATCGATTTGATGCTTGTACATGGCCGCAGTTTGCGACCAGCCGGGAATCATGATGAGCGGTTTGCCCGTGCCTTTGGCGATGAAATGCAGATCGGTGCCGTCATCGGTCATCACGGTAGTTTTATTGTCGTCCTTGGCGTCCTCTTTTTCGTCGTCGGCGGCGCGTGCGTTTAGGCTGGCGGCTGCAATCGTTGTGGCGCCGGCGAGCTTTAAAAAGTTACGGCGAGATAATTGGTGCGAGTCAGTCATTAAATACTCCTGGTCGAAAGCTGTTTTGGTATTGAATCAATTCCAGCAAAAAAAACAACTAACTTTTATTGTTGTCATTCCCGTGAAAACGGGGATCCAGTGTCGTCTAAGCCAAATGGATTCCCGCTTTTGCGGGAACGAGGGGCTGGCCTCGGGCCACACCTTTGCATTTTATCCTCGTCATCTCTATTGGATGAGCTGCGCTTTAAAACCTTTCTCTTCGAGCGCCGCAAGTATCTGCACAATATGCCCGTGACCTCGAGCCTGCAACACGAAATCCACTTCGGCGCTTTGTATCGGCAAGTGGCTAAACGCGCGTTGGTGATGAACCTCCTCGATGTTGGCGTTGACTTCGGCGAGACAGGCCGTCACTTCCGCCAGCGAGCCGGGCAAATCGCGCAGTTCCACTTTGATCTGCGCCAAGCGTCCCGATCGCACCATGCCGCGTTCGATAATGTCAGACAACATCAACGGATCGATGTTCCCGCCGCACAATACAATCCCGACATGCTTACCGCGAAAGCGTTCGCGCGTTTTCAGCAGCGCCGCGAGGCCCGCCGCACCGGCGCCCTCGACTACGGTTTTTTCGATTTCCAATAGTAAGACAATCGCTTCTTCGATATCGCCTTCGTCCACCAATATTATTTCGCTGACCAGTTTTCGCACGATCGCTTGCGTAATGCCGCCAGGCTCTTTCACTGCGATTCCTTCGGCGATCGTGCTAGTGCCAAAGTGCGGTATCTCACCCTTGATCGCGCAATACATTGACGGGAATCGTTCGGTCTCGACGCCGACAATTTCGATATTTGGATTGATCGCTTTCGCGGCAACCGCCATGCCCGCGATCATTCCGCCGCCGCCGATGGGAATGATCAGCGCATCGAGTTTGGGTTCCGTCGCAAGCATTTCCAACGCGATGGTGCCTTGCCCCGCAATAACTTTTTCGTCGTCATAGGGATGAACCCATACTAAGCCACGCTCGGCGCCAAGGCCGACTGCAAACACTTTGGCGGTATCGAAATTCTCGCCGTGCAGAATCACTTCGGCGCCATGACCACGGGTGTGCTCCACTTTCACATTCGGCGTGAAACGCGGCATGACGATGGTGGCGGGCACGCCGAGGCGTTTGGCGTGATAGGCGAGCCCCTGGGCATGATTGCCGGCCGACGCCGCGATTACGCCGCGCGTTCGCTCTTGCAATGACAGCGACAACAATTTATTCAGCGCACCGCGTTCTTTAAACGACGCGGTGAACTGATGATTCTCGAATTTGAGATAAACGTTCGCGCCGCTGATCTGCGATAGCGTGCGCGAATGCAAGCAAGGCGTCTCTACCAGGCTGCCGCGAATCGCGGCGGCAGCCGATTGCACATCATTCAGCGTGACAGTCATGCCATGGGTGCGCTAAATGCGACGCGCATTGGCCTGCAAGCCAATACCAGAGCGGCTCGCCAGGCATCGGCCAGACCATTTAGCCGCGCGCATACGTAAGGGATTCATTTCCCCATCTGCAAATAATCGGCGGCCAGCGCCGCAAGCGAACGAATGCCGAGCAACAGTCCTGACTCGTCGACGAAAAATTTCGGCGAATGATTGACCGCAACCTTGGTCAGGTCCGTGCCGGCCGGCGTGATGCCAACAAAGTAAAATAGGCCGGGAATTTTTTGCTGATAAAAAGCGAAATCTTCCGCGCCGGTTGTCTTGGCGCGAACGATAACGTTCTTTTCCCCGGCGATTCGTTTAAAGGTCGGCACCATCAGCGCCGTCAACTCTTCGTCGTTGATCGTCACCGCATAAGGTTTTTCTATTTCCACTTGCACCGTCGCGCCTTGGCTCGCGGCGATCATCTCCGCCGTAGTTCTTATGCGCTTGTGAATGTCGTCGCGCATGGCTTCTTCGAACGTACGAATCGTTCCGACCAGATCCACTTCTTCGGGAATGATATTGAAACGATTGCCTCCATGAATGCTGCCAATGGTGACGACTGCCGGTTCGTTGGTGATATTCACTTGGCGGCTGACAATGGTTTGTAGACCAAGCACGATTTGCGCTGCCGTGACGATCGGATCGACGCCGCTCCAAGGTTGCGAGCCGTGAGTTTGTCGGCCTTTGACTTTAATGCGCAAAATATCCGCCGACGCCATCATCGGCCCGGCGCGATAACCGATGCTTCCCGTGTGCATCATCGCGACGACGTGTAAACCGAAGATCGCATTCGGCTTAGGATTTTCCAGCGCGCCCTCTTTCACCATCAGCGCCGCGCCGCCTTCTTCGCCGCGTGGCGGGCCTTCTTCCGCCGGCTGGAATATGAATTTGATCGTACCGGGCAATTGGTCTTTAATCTTAGCGAACATTTCAGCCACACCCATCAGAATGGCAACGTGAGCATCGTGGCCGCAAGCATGCATCACGCCGACTTCCTTGCCTTCGTATTCGCCTTTCACCGTCGATGCGAAGGGCAGATCGACCGCTTCGACCACAGGCAGTGCGTCCATGTCGGCGCGCAGCGCCACGACGGGACCCGGCTTACCGCCTTTGAGCACGGCGACGACGCCGGTTTTCGCGACGCCTGTCTTAACCTCGAGGCCAAGCTTTTGCAAATGCTCGGCGATTAACTTGCCGGTGCGAAATTCACGATTGCCAAGCTCGGGATGCTGGTGAATGTCACGCCGCCATTCGATTACTTTCGCCTCGACTTCGTAGGCGAGGCGATCGATATCTCCGCTAGAAAGAGAGTCGGCGGCGTTCGACGGGTTGGCGCAAACCAGGGCGGCGACGAAAAAGAACAATTTGTGCAGCACGATGTACCTCGCAAAAAGTGTCGATCCCGCAATCTATCAATTGTGGCGTTTGCTTTCAATGGTTATTCGCTAACACCGGAAGATACAGCACGAAGAAAAGCAAGTGGCTGTGACATAATCCTAGATTAATCATTCATGATTACTTGTTGAATGAAATCCGTCGTTATCCTCATTTCCGGTCGCGGCACTAACCTGCAGGCGATCGTCGAGGCGAAGCTCCCCGTTCAAATCGCCGCAGTCATCAGCAATCGCCCGGATGCGGAGGGTTTGGACTACGCTGCGCAGCGCGGTATCGCAACGGCGGTTGTTGATCATACGAGGTTTCCGACACGCGATGCGTTCGATGCGCAACTGGCGATAGTGATCGATGAACATCAACCGGACTTCGTGGTGCTCGCCGGATTCATGCGTGTGCTGACGCCAAACTTTGTCGATCGCTATGTTGGCCGCTTGATCAATATTCACCCGTCGTTACTGCCGTCGTTCACCGGGTTACATACGCACGAACGGGCGTTGGCGGCCGGTGTCAAACTGCATGGCTGTACGGTGCATTTTGTCACTGCGGAGTTGGACCACGGAGCGATCATAGTTCAAGCAGCCGTGCCGGTGTTACCGAACGACGACGCGGAAACTTTAGCGGCTCGCGTGTTACAGCAAGAACATGTGATTTACCCGAACGCGCTGCGTTGGTTAGTCGAAGACAAAGTCAGCCTCGGCGCCGATCAACGCGTTAGGTTCAACCGAAGCGCGGACGCAAGCGGCGCGCTGATAAACCCAAAGGAAGTTGGATGAAACGATTGTTTGCAGTGTTGTTGATCGCGTGCGCCGGTTATGCGCAAGCGCAGGTGCGCGAAATCAAGACAACCTATTTCTTGCTCAAAGGCACGACTAAGCTCGGCGAAGTGACGGAGAAATTCGTTATTCGCGATGGCAAGTATTTCATCGAGAGCGTGGCGAAACCGATTCTGAGTTGGTTGCTGCCGAGTCTGACGCAGACCGCGAGCGGAACGGTGACGGCAGAAGGATTGCGGCCAGACCATTTCACTCAATCCCAGAGCAACAAGCCAGAAAAAGATATTACCGCGGACTTTAATTGGACCGATGCCGAATTATTGCTGACGCGCAATGGCGAGAATAAACGGCACGAACTCAAAGCACAAACTTTCGACAGTCTGTCGCTGAAGTATCAATTCATGTTCGCGCCGCCCCACACCGATGGATTGGTGAGGCTGACCGACGGCAAGAAAGTCGAGGAGTATCCCTACCGTGTGCTGAAAGATCAAATGGTGAATACGCCGGCGGGAGAATTCAACACAGTGCACGTGGCGAAGATCAAACATGAACACGACGACGCCAGTTTCGAACTGTGGCTCGGCAAAGATCAGCATTTCGTACCCATTAAAGTGATCGCCGCGAACGACGAGCATCGCTTGGAGCAGGTGCTTAGCAAAATCGTTATCGACGAAACGGTGCAGTAATTTCCGTGACCGCGTTCGTCCTACCGGCATTCCGATACTCCCGCGCGTTTGTGTCGATGATCGTGTTGTCGGGCGCCCTGCACGCGCTGTTCCTGTACGGCATTCAGGTAAAAACCGAATCGCTCGACGAGCTGCCTGCGCCGGTGTTAAAGGCGACCATCGTGGCAAAACCTGGCGCCAGCCCTGAACCGATTGTCGCACCGCCAGCCGATATCGCCATGGAAAAGCCGGTAGCTAAGGTCGCAGTGGCGCCGAAAAAAGTAGCCAAGACGATCGCGAAAAAATCCAATCCAAAGCAAGTGCCTCCTGTAGAAGCAATGGCCCAAGGCCACCCCGTACCAGAGCCGATCCCCAAGGTTACTACGGCAGAAGCCGCACCAGAAATAGCGCGCAGTCCAGCACCCGAAACAATCGCATCGCCCGCGCCAACAACAATCGCGAACCTACAAGAACGTTCCGGCGCTAAAGTGCGCGCGCCGACGCCGATCGAAAATCCCACCATGCCGGCCGAGGATGTCGTCGCGCTAGAGCGGCAAATCGTCGAGGAACCCGTGCCGGAGCCAACACCGATTCCCGCCATCGCCACCGCGCCGCATCCGCTTGAACCGGTCGGTCAAGATGCGCCGCCGCGTGTCGACGCGCCAGCGGCCGTTGTTAGCAAACACTCGCCGACGCCCGTTGCTATTGCTGCGCCGGCGTCCGAAGCGCCGCGAGCGCCGGAGACCGTTCCGGCGCCAGCCGTTGCCAAGGCGCCGGACAATGTTGCCGTCATTACGCCGCCACCGCCCGCGCCTGCAACGACCGCGAACATCGATCCGAAGGCGTTACCACTTCCGGCGAGCGGCGAGGCGCAATACAAATTGCGCATGGGCATCGTGTCAGGCGAGCTGACGCTGAGCTGGAAGTTTGCGGATGGCCACTACCGTCTCGATAGCGTCGCGCAAGGTTCGGGAATCTTCGCCATCGCCGGCAAATTTGTGCAAGCCAGTGAAGGCGATATTGGCGCGACCGGATTACGCCCAGCGACCTTCAGCATGGAACGGCGCGGCAAAAAAGACAGTGCCGCATTTAATTGGAGCGAAAATTCGGTACGCTTTACCGGCAAGAGCGGCGATCGCACCGAGGCCGCGACACCTGGCACGCAAGATATGTTGAGCCTGTTATTTCAATTAGCGTTCGCACCGCCGCTCGGCGACGATCTCACCGTGATCGTGACGAATGGACGTAAGCTCGAACGCTATGCATTTGAACGCGCTGGCAACGAAGTCATTAGTTTAGAAGGCGGAAAGTTTCATACGTTGAAAATTCTAAAGCAACGCAAAGGCGACGAAGACGGCATGGAAGTATGGCTGGCGCTGGAACATCATTACCTACCTGTTAAAATCCGAGTCACCGACAAGAAAGGCAGTGTCATCGAGCAAACGCTGATGGCGATGAAAGTCGTCAGCGTAAATTAGTGTTGCGTCGATACCGTTTCCCCATTTGATTTCTCCGCTCCAGTTTGAAGCGTTGCTCGAAGCAACGAAGCAGGTTCTGCGTTTTGTCCATCCGGCCGATGCCGTGTTGCGGCATTTTTTTCGCGACAACAAGAGTCTTGGCATGCGCGATCGCGGCCTGATCGCCGAGACGATTTACGCGTTGCTGCGCAAACGTTCGTGGTTGATGCATTTGACCCAGAGCGATCAACCGCGCTTGCTGCTGCTGGCGACGCTGGTGAAAGTGCAAGGCTGGGACGTCAAGGCGATGAGCGGCTTCACCAAAGCGCACGAACGCGAAATGCTACGCGGCATTGCGGCTGCGGCGCCGGGTCATCTGTCATTGCCCGCCGAGACCAATTTCCCGGAATGGTTGATTCAACATTACCTAAAACGCCACACCCGGCAAGAACTGATCGAACTCGCGCGCGGCCTCGATCAACCCGGACCGTTGGACTTGCGCGTGAATACGATGCATACCAATCGCGCTACGGTGTTGGCCGAGTTAGCCGAAATTGAAGTGGAGGCGAGTGCCACGCCATTTTCCCCGGTCGGCATTCGCGTCACCGGCAAACCGGCGTTGCAACAGCATAAATTATTGCTTGAAGGCCACGTCGAAGTACAAGACGAGGGCAGTCAATTGCTGGGCTATTTGCTGGCGCCCAGACGCGGCGAAATGGTCGTCGATTTTTGCGCCGGCTCCGGCGGGAAAACCTTATTGCTCGGCGCGCTGATGCATTCGACCGGACGGCTTTACGCGTTCGATGTATCGGAAAAGCGCCTAACCAATCTGAAACCGCGACTGAAACGCTCGGGTTTGTCGAACGTGCAACCGGTACGGATCGAGCATGAGCAAGATGCGCGCGTTAAACGCCTCGCCGGAAAAGTCGATCGCGTGCTGGTCGATGCGCCGTGCAGTGGGCTCGGCACCTTGCGCCGCAATCCGGATTTGAAGTGGCGCCAGCGCGCCGAAGACATCGCTGAATTAGCGGTGATGCAGACCAACATTCTCGCCGCCGCCGCACGCTTGCTCAAGCCCGGCGGACGTTTAGTCTATGCGACGTGCAGCATTTTGCATGATGAAAACGAGGCAATCGTCGATGCCTTTCTTGCGAACAACACTGATTTTCGCTTGGCCAACAGCCAGGAAATTCTGCGCGCGCAGCAGATCGAAATCGACTGCGGCGAAACGTTTCAGCTTTATCCGCATTGCCATAACACCGACGGATTTTTTGCCGCGGTGCTGGAACGGCAAATTTGACGACGGCAAAGCTTTTCGCATTATCCTAGAAACGGCAGTTGGACGGGGTGGAGTGTGCGGTTATGGGGGTGCAGGGCAAGGCGCGGCGAGGCGGAATAGTCATTCCATTCCAACGAGTTGCAACGACACCCTGCGCCGCCAGAACCGCGCAATCCGCCCCGTAGCGCATTCTCACCAAATGGGTGAGCACACAAGTTATGAAGAATGTTATTGGAACCATGATGTTGAATAACCGAAGCAGCGGTCAACTGCCGTTTCTAGGATTATTCCTTTTGGCCGTATTAGCCGGCGGCGCCGCGGCGGACACAACGACCAATGCCGCAAAAGTTCAAGTACTATTCACGCCCGGGGACAATATCACCGCCGCGATGGTTGCGGCGATAGGCGACGCGAAGCAAAGCATTCGAGTGCAATGTTTTAATTTCACCAACAAGGCGATTGGTCGCGCGCTGCTGGACGCACACCGGCGTCGCGTCGACGTCAATATTTTGGCGGATCGCGAACAATTCGAAAAAGGCGCCGCCTTCATCCTGCAAGACTTAAAGCATGGCGGAATCGAAATCCGGCTCGACGGCGCCCACAGCGCGGCGCACAACAAGATCATTTTGATTGATGCCGAAGTGGCGAACCCTAAAATTATCACCGGCAGCTTCAATTTTACGCAGGCGGCGCAGAAGCACAATGCTGAAAATGTCGTGCTGATTTATAACGATAAACCACTTGCCCGAGCCTATATTGACAACTGGAAACAGCATTGGCGGCACGCAATCCCATTCGAATAAGGATTGCATTCAGCCTAAGTTGGCCTCATTGGCGCCAAACTAAACCGCAAAATGCCTTGAGAGCCAGTCTGGAAGCGGCTCGCAGGCCATTGTTTTTATTAATTATTATTTTTTAGGTTGTAAGCGCTTCTTGTGTATGAAAGTTTACAAATTTACGACAATTAGCGCTTGCGTCCCCCGGAGCGACGTGTACAATTTCGTTCCATTCATGTCCTTGGAGACAGCTTAGTGGAGCTTTTGAACAATTTACTTAACGGACTCATCGTTTTGCCCTGGTGGGGATACATCGTTTTATGTCTTGTCCTGACTCATATCACCATCGTTGGCGTCACGGTCTATCTGCATCGTTATTCGGCCCATCGCGCATTGGAACTCCACCCGGCGGTGTGTCATTTTTTCCGTTTCTGGATGTGGCTCACCACCGGCCAGAGCACTAAGGCGTGGACCGCTATTCACCGCAAGCACCACGCACGTTGCGAAACTGCGGAAGATCCCCATAGCCCGCAGATTTTGGGCATTAACAAGGTCATGTGGGAAGGCGCTGAACTGTATCGCGTCGAAGCAAAAAATCAAGATACGTTAGATCGATTTGGCAGCGGCACGCCGGACGACTTTATGGAACGTTTTTACTCAAGTAACCACACGCTTGGCGTAAGTTTGATGATGGCGATCGACCTGGTGCTTTTCGGCACGATGGGCCTCACGGTCTGGGCCGTGCAGATGATTTGGATTCCGTTATTCGCGGCGGGTGTCATCAATGGCGTCGCGCATTACTGGGGTTATCGCAATTACCAATGTGACGACGCGAGCCGCAATTTAATACCGTGGGGCATCTTCATCGGTGGCGAGGAACTACACAATAATCACCACGCTTACGCTACGTCGGCCAAGTTCTCCACCAAGTGGTACGAATTCGATATCGGCTGGGTTTACATTTGTATTCTGGAATTTCTAGGCCTGGCGAAAGTTAAAAAAATTGCGCCGAAAGTGAAACTCAACGAAGCAAAGGCAGCCTGCGATAGCGAAACCCTGGAAGCAATCATTACCCATCGCTACGAAGTATTGAACAACTATCGTCGCGCGCTTCAGCGGACTTGCAGCGAGGAGTTCGCATACCTGAAGCAACGCATACCGTCACTATCGACGATCACTGATTCGGGTGTTTTCCGCGCCCTGAAACATTGGCTGCATCTCGAACCTGACGCTTTGACGGCGCCGGATCGGGAGAAATTCAACACAGTGATGAGCTCCAGTTCGGTGTTGAAGACCGTCTATTCGATGCGCCAGGAATTGGACGCTATTTGGGGTCGCTCGAATGCGACTCGCGAGCAGCTCGTAAAGCAACTGGAAGATTGGTGCCATCGCGCGGAATCGAGCGGCATTACGGCGTTACGGGAGTTCTCGCGTCGATTGCGCTGCTACGCCTAAGCACGCATTTGTACCGAATAAAAAAGCCCGCATCAGCGGGCTTTTTTATTGCACAGCCTCGGGCGGATTTACTTAAGCTTAGTCTCTTTATAGATCACGTGTTTACGCGCCTTAGGATCGAATTTCTTCACTTCCATTTTCTCCGGCATGGTCTTCTTATTTTTGGTCGTCGTGTAAAAATGACCAGTCCCAGCGGTGGATTCCAACTTAATTTTATCGCGCATGGATTATCTCCCTAGAATTTTATACCAGCAGCAGTCAAATCGGCGAGGACGGCATCGATACCGTTTTTGTCGATCGTGCGCAGCGCGGACGTGGTTAGACGCAAGCTGATATAACGATTTTGACTTTCGACCCAAATCCTACGACGCTGTAAATTCGGTAGAAAACGTCGTTTGGTTTTGTTATTTGCGTGGGAAACATGGTTGCCGACAAGCGGCTTTTTCCCGGTAATCATGCATTCTCTTGCCATGGCGATGCTCCAAACCAAACACTAATTATCGCATAGTAATTATTCAATCGTCAAAGTGCGCTCCCGTGATCAGGGGTCACGACAAGTCCGGTTCCCGCGCTTGCCTCCTGCAAGGCGGATCGAACTATTACTGCAAATCGCTTCTTGCACGATGCGACGTCGCGAGACATGCGCGCCGTACGCCGGCGCCGCCAACAACCTGGTCGCCGAGTTCCGCGGCGAAAAAATGTCCACTAAAACCCGCCTCGCGTTGTCAATCACGCCGCAAACCGCATCAAAGCAGGCCATGCTCGGCAAAAGAAAACGGCTGGCCATCCCCGACAATGAAATGATCAAGCACTCGAACATCGATCAAGTTCAGTGCGTCCCTCAAAACCTGCGTCAGATGGCGGTCGGCCGCACTTGGTTCAGCGATGCCTGACGGATGATTATGCGCAAACACGATTGCCGCCGCGTTCAGGAACAAGGCGCGCTTTACGATTTCGCGCGGATGAACACTGGTTTGATTCAAGGTGCCGGCGAACAACTCTTCTATGGCGACAGCGCGATTTTGAATATCGAGAAAAATCGCAACGAACGCTTCGCGCTGATGTTTCTGAAAATAAAGGCGCAAATAATCGCACACCGCCTTGGGTGATGAAAGAAAGTCTCCGCGCCTTATGTTTTCGGACAGTACGCGACGTGCAACTTCCAAGATGGCTTGAAACTGCGCGAATTTCGCCGGCCCCATGCCGGGCGCTTCGCACAGCGAAGTTTCTCCGGCGGCAAATAATTGGTTGAGGCTGCCAAAGCGTTGAATCAACTCGCGCGCGAGATCAACCGCACTTTTGCCGGCCACGCCGGTTCGCAGCAAGATCGCCAATAACTCCGCATCGGTTAAAGCTGCGGGACCGCGGGCGATCAGTTTCTCGCGCGGTCGCTCATCCTCCGGCCAATCGCGAATCGCCATTGCAATCTCTTTTCGTTAGAATGATAGCCATTATGGATCAAAATCTTCCGCGAAAATTGTTACTGGGCCTCACCGGCGGAATCGCGGCCTACAAAGTCGCAGAGTTGGTTCGACTATTGCGGCAAAGTAACATCGAACTTCAAGTCGTGATGACGGAAGCGGCGTGCCGCTTCATTACCCCTGTCACTTTGCAGGCCCTATCCGGGAACACGGTCCACACTGATCTTTGGGATCCGCGGGTGGCCAACAACATGGCGCATATCGAATTGTCGCGGGATTGCGATGGGATCGTTATCGCGCCGGCTAGCGCGGATTTTATGGCGAAAGTGGCCAACGGATTGGCCGACGACTTACTTTCAACGCTCTGCCTCGCGCGCGAGTGCCCGCTGCTAATCGCGCCCGCGATGAATCGCCAAATGTGGGACAACCCCGCCACGCAGCGCAATGTGAAGACTCTGACAAATGATGGCGTTACGCTGCTCGGTCCGGCTACGGGCGATCAAGCCTGTGGCGAAGTGGGCATGGGTCGAATGCGCGAAGCCGAAGAGATTTTTGCTGGAATTTTGTCTTACTTCGCGCCGAAGATTTTGGCCGGCAAGAATGTATTGATCACGGCGGGACCGACCTTCGAGGCGATCGATCCGGTGCGCGGTATTAGCAATCGCAGCTCTGGAAAGATGGGTTATGCGATCGCCCGTGCGACTCTTGATGCGGGTGCAAGCGTGACCCTAGTGAGCGGGCCGTCAAGCCTTGCCGCGCCTTTGGGCGCTACGCTTATTCCCGTTGTCAGCGCTGCCGAGATGCATAGGGCCGTCATGGGGAACATTACCGGCAAGGATATTTTCATCAGCGTTGCCGCCGTCGCCGACTATACCGTCAAGCAGCCAAGTCGCAGCAAGATTAAGAAATCTTCCGCGGCGCTTAACATCGAACTGACACCCACCGTCGACATCGTCGGCCAGGTGGCGCAAATGCCGGATGCGCCGTTCTGCGTCGGCTTTGCCGCGGAGAGCGACAATTTGCACGAATACGCAGAAGCCAAACGCAGACGCAAAAAGTTGCCGCTGCTCGCCGCCAATTTAGTGCAGAGCGCGATCGGTGGTGATGACAATGAGCTGATTCTATTCGACGATGACGGCGTTCATCCGTTGAATCGTCAACCCAAAGAAGCACTGGCGCGTCGACTCGTCGAACATATTGCGAATCTTTTGGCACGGCGACTCACCACCCGCGCCCGCACCACCAAGAAATCCAATAAAGCAAAAACCTGATGCAAACCCTAGACGTAAAAATTCTCGATCCGCGTATGCGCGATCAACTGCCGGCCTATGCCACGGCAGGCGCAGCGGGACTGGATCTGCGCGCCTGCATAGATGAAGCAATGCAAATTGAACCCGCTACGACTCACCTGATCCCGACGGGACTTGCGATCCACATTGCCGACCCGGGCTACGCCGCCATCGCTCTACCCCGCTCAGGGCTCGGCCATAAGCACGGCATTGTCTTAGGCAATTTGGTCGGGCTGATAGATTCCGACTATCAGGGACAAGTGTTCGTTTCCCTTTGGAATCGCGGTCAGTTGAATTTTACGCTCAACCCAATGGAACGAATCGCCCAATTGGTTATCGTTCCGGTAATGCAAGTTAAACTTAACATCGTCGAATCATTCGCCACGAGCAATCGCGGCGCGGGCGGCTTCGGCTCCACAGGAAAAAAATGACCATGAAAAAACTTATCGCCCTTGGCGCGCTGTTAATTTCGAGCGTCGCTTACGGCGAGATGGTAGCGCTGAAATTACCTAAAGTGACATTGGCAATTGGAGGGGTACACAAAGTTGTGGCGGAAGTCGCAAGCATTCCATCGGATCGCGCGCAGGGTTTGATGTTTCGCAAGAAAATGCCGGACGGCGAGGGCATGTTGTTCGTCTATCCCCAACCGCATATAACGGGCATGTGGATGAAGAACACACTGATACCGCTAAGCGTTGCGTTTATCGATAACCAAGGCGTGATCATCAACATTGAAGAAATGAAACCTGAAACCCTCGACGCTCATATGGCCAAAGCACCCGCGAAATATTCCCTCGAGATGAACACCGGCTGGTTCAAAAAACGCAAGCTTGGACCCGGGACGCGGATCAAGGGGCTGGAGAACGCACCCGAGCCACAATAGTTATAGGCCGATGAGCCAATAGGAGTGCGTATCTTCCCGCATGCTTTGCTGTGAGGCAAGCCAGATGCCGGTTCTGGCAATGCACCCATAAATTTAATCTTCGCCGCAACTAATGCGCTGCTGCGTCGCCGCGAATGCTCTTGTCGGGGTTAGCCGTTCGGCCTGCAAAGCGCCTAACCAAGTGAGCCTTCACCAGCCGGCGCCACCTCGTCCTTTGGCGCGTGGATATCGATGATGGTGATAATGCTTTCGTTGGTCGGACCTAAAATTGCGTTATCGCTCGGATGAGATAGTCGCAACTTAAACGCTTTTTCGGCCTCGTAAAACTGATTACCCAAGATTGAAATGGAAATAACTTTGGAAACCTCGTCCGGCCCGAAACTGAGCGTGCCGGAAATCGGGAGGTAATGCGTACCCGAGATCGCGGTCAAGTCGCTGGCAAGATATCGGACGCTGGCAGTGTTGGTGGTGTTGCCGGCTCGCTTTATGGTGATCCTGACGGAGGCCTCGCTGCCGTAGCCTCGATGCGCGGCCACTTCGAAACTGAACACGGTCGGAAGCGGCGGCGGCGAAATGAAGGTCGAATGTTTCAATACGGCCACGCGATCTTTGGCAATAACCCACAGATTGCCGTCGTGTCCCTGGGTCAACGCACCCGGTTCTTCGATGCCGGCAAGATCAAATTCGGTTATGACCCCCTGCGGCGTAACCCGGCCAACTTTGTTTGCGCGGGTTGCGGTGTACCAGAGATTGCCGTCGCTGCCGCTAGCGATATGGTTGGGCAGGCCGCCCGGCGCCGAGGGGATGGGAAATTCGGTGACCGCCAAGTTGTCGAGATTAACGCGTCCGATGACATTCAACCCGGGGTCGGTGTACCACACGTTGCCGTCAGGCCCAACCGTGATCGCGGTCGGCTGGCTGGCAGTAGACGGCAACGACAGTTCTGTCACGATCCCGCCCGGAATGACTTGACCAATCTTAGCGACATTGCTTTCGGTGAACCACAATGTGCCGTCGGGAGCAACGGTCATGCCCGCGATTCCCACATTCAAACTCGGCACTCGATACTCGACAAAAAATGTGTCTCGCACCCACATTACGCGGTCGCGCGTACTGTCCGCAATCCAAAAGTTTTCATCGGCGCCGAGCGTAATATGTTGCGGCCGGTGTCGGCCCGGAAGCCGGTGTTCCGAAAGTGTCGCCTTGGCGCGCGGCGCCAGGGCATGGAGTTCGAGGATGCCGATGCTGACCGAAATGGTGTCCGTGATCCAAAGATTGCCGTTGGCGCCGGCTGCGATGCCGGCGATGGCAACGTCGTCCGGCGTTCCCAGACGCTTGCCATTGACCCGCCCTGACGGCGAGATGCGGCTGATCTTATTGGGTCCCTGGGTAAAGAAAATATTGCCATCGCCACCGCGCAGGATGAGGTCCTTCGCGCTGGCAGCGGGGGCGCTGTAGCTCACGATCTCCACACCAAACGCAACGCCGGGATGAAGGCTAAGCAGAAGCGCTATCAGCGCCAAACGCACGAGCAAGGACGCGCCTAAGCGTGGGCTACGACTATCGATCATGTTCAGTTCTCCGAAATTCAATTGATGAAAAAGGATGACATATCTGTTATTTTACATTAAAAATAACGTTGAACACAATGAATTAATTGGTATTTTAAAAAAAATATAGGCCGTGACTTTGCCGCGAGACACTTTGAGGTTTGATCCCCGCCTTGGCGCGGACAAGCTTTATGGCATGTTCGATAGAGGTATGGCGAACTTACCCCCCGTGCCGGATTAGTTGTCGCCGCCGCCCAAGGCTACAACTACCAATCCGATGCCGATGGGCACATCCTGCGCCTCTATCAGATATCAAACGGAAGCTTTAGCAGGCGTAGGGTGCATTAATGCACCCTACGGAAACTTTTCGCATGCCCGGTGCGCACCCTACGAAAGAGCGCGCGCGGTTGGGATAAAGAAAAAAACGCCGGGGTCAAATCTTGCGCACAAGCATCACGCCACAGGAGCGAGGCGCAAACATAGCAGAGATCAAGAAAAAAGCAGGCGTAGGGTGCATTAATGCACCCTACGGAAACTTTTCGCATGCGCGGTGCGCACGCTACGAAAGCGCGCGCGGTTGCGGGTGAAGTATAAATTCCAACATAATTTCAAAGAAAGCGAGTGTTGAGTTGACTTGCCCACGCCATGTGGACGATTCAACGTCATGACGAAAATAAATTTGGCCTGACACGCTCGCGGCGGACCTGCGCGAGCGGCCGTGCGAGAAATTGCGACTATGTTGGGGATCGTGCCTCACCCGCAACTTACGCGCTACGCGCCACATCGCAGTCGCTTCGCGGGCGGCCAGCGTGCTGGTCGAATTCCCCGCTAACCCCCGCACCTACGTTTAGAACGGCCGTGCCACGAACCGTTCCCTGCCTGCCTCGCAGCAATGCATGCTTGGAAAGCCGCATGAATACTTGGCTGTAGGCCGATCAATATTGAGCGCCGCAAGCTCGCAGCATCGTCGGTCAAGGCTTAGCAATCGCCACGGTCTATCAAGTCAGTATCTACCACGTCACATCGCGTAGCGATGGGCGCGAAGAGATATATCTATCCGACACTTATCGAATCGGCTGGCTGGACGTGTTCGGCGAGGACTGCCAACGCTTTAACCTAGAAACGGCAGTTGACCGCTCCTTCGGTTATTCAACATTATGGTTCCAAATTCCGGGCGTTTTGTGGGTTAAGACGTGGTTTTGCAGGACTTGACCCCGCTTTTCCGACGAAGACTTGACCCAGACGTTCAAGGCCTCGCTTTAGTTTTTACACGCCACACCGTATTGCCGACGTCATCGGCAACAAGTAACGCGCCGGTGCGATCAATCGCCAAACCCACAGGGCGGCCATAGGCCTCGCCGTCCGGGCTGATAAAGCCGGTGAGCACATCTTCCGCTGCGTTATCCGGAAGCCCGTCGGAGAAGGGTACAAATAGCACTTTGTAGCCGCTGCGCGGTTTCCGGTTCCATGATCCGTGTTGGGCGATAAACGCGCCTCCGGCAAAGCGTTCGGGCAAATAGTTGTCTGAATAAAAAACTAGCCCGAGCGAACCCGTATGTGCGCCAAGCGCGTAATCTGGAACTAGCGCCTTGGCGACCAACTCTGGACGCTGCGGTTGTACGCGCGCGTCAACATGCTGACCATAATAACTGTACGGCCAGCCGTAAAAGCCGCCCTCCTGCACCGAGGTCAGGTAGTCGGGAACGAGGTCGCTGCCGATCTCGTCCCGTTCATTGACCGTGGTCCAAAGCGCTCCGCTCCGCGGTTGCCATGCAAGGCCGTTCGGATTGCGCAAGCCAGTGGCAAAGACTCTTGAGCGGCCGGTCGACAGGTCGATTTCGAGAATCGCGGCGCGGTCGGTTTCGTTCACCAAGCCGTTTTCGCCGACGTTACTGTTCGACCCGACCGTTACATAAAGACGTGAACCATCTGGGCTTGCAATCACATTTTTGGTCCAATGATGGTTAATTTTTCCGGCCGGCAGATCGACTACTTTTACGCCCGGCGCTGTGATTTGGGTTTGCCCTTTGGTGTAGGGAAATCGTACGATCGCATCGGTATTGGCGACGTAAAGCGTGCTACCTACAAGCGTCATACCGAAAGGCGAATTCAGCGCCTGCAGAAACGGCGTTTTTTGTTCTGCAACACCATCATTGTCGGCATCACGCAGTAGGGAAATTCGGTTGGCGCTCGGCGCCCCGGCACCGGCGCGTTTCATCAGTAGCTTCGTTACCCATTGTTTGATTGATCCCCCTCCTTCTTTGGGCGGCGCATTTGTCTCCGCAACCAGTACATCGCCATTGGGAAGAACATATAACCAACGCGGATGCTCAAGGCCATTCGCAAATGCGCTTACTGCAAGGTCATTCGCCGCGATGGGGGATTTGCCGGCATGCCAACCTTTGGCGGGGGCGATATTGACGGTCGGTATCAACGACGGATTTGGCGCCGGTAACGTGGGGTGCGGTCCAATGCCGGCTTTCTCCGGCAGCGTCGCTACGTCACCGCACGCGACAATATTCAGGGTGACCAAACCGGCGAAGAAATGAATAACAGGGGCGTTGCGCATCGGGCGGTTTACTCAGGCTAGGAATCGAGGCGCAAAGTCCCCATATAACCGCGCACCGTACCTGAATTTCGCTCGTTGCAATTGTGCGTTAGCGCAGGCCATTCAAACTCAAACCGTGACGCACGCCTTTACTTGTCGCTCCCGCTGCGACTCTTGATAGATTCGCCGTTCTTTCTGTGCCGCCCACTTTTTTCCCATCGCGATGCACCGCGGGATCTTCCTTTGCGCGACTGCGCGCGAGAATTTCGGCACGCTCCAATTCATTAGCTTCTTCGCGCGACTTCGGCGCAGTGTTTCTGGAAGCATCGGCAACCCGGCCGGATTGCACAAACTTTTGTTGTGCCTGGTTAAAATTCTTCGCCGCTTCGCGGTTACCTTCACCCTGCATGTCCGATTGCTTTTTCATCACTGACTCCTTAGATTTTCGATTCGGTCAAAATGGCGATGTTCGACGCATCAATTCAACCACCACCGCTATCCTGAGACAACGCAAAACTAGTGCCAACTTTTGGAAATGATAGCCGCCGCGGATTTTCATCGCATTCAAGCGAAACACTAAAACAAAGCGCCGTTAGAACCGACACTGAAATCTTTTTCGCTGATGTAAAGGAGGAGCAGGAATTCCACCCGCCGTCTATCAAACTATCGCAGTTACAAACCGCAATCGATTGGGAAACGTCGCGACAGATGGGAAGGGCGGTTACGACGAGCTGCAATCGTAACCGGCGTTGCATCACCCCGACCAGGACATTTTAAGACTTGGGTTTGACCGAAAGATTGTTCTTCACTTCCGCCACGCCCTCTACTCGACGGGCACAATTGCCTGCTTTTGCCACCTGCTCTTGCGAGTCGACAAAGCCACTTAGGGAAACAACGCTGCGATAGGTGTCGACATTAATAGCGAGCGCTTCGCCCAGCCCTTGTTCCTTGGCAATTTCTGTTTTAACTTTAGCGGTTATCGATGCGTCGTCTACCGTAGTGCCGACCGATCTAGTCGTTGCTGTTGGTGTGCAACCAACTGCCGCGATGCTGAGCATTGCGCTAACAAATACCAATCCAAGAACGTGCCTTAAATTTCTGATCGTCATTTCCAATCTCCTTAACGATTAATTAAACATACATCAGGTCTTTGCGTAAATTACGTAAAGATGATGAAATCATGTGCAACGTGATTCGACCTTCACGAGGGTCGCAAAAGCACTAACGCAAGAACCTTGCCAAGACCGAAATGCGTCTGCGCATGGATGATGTTCGCGGTTTTCTCCAAGAGTAACGTCCCCGCCCCGGATCGAATCAAAACACACGGTGCTTCGTTGATGGCGTCCTGCGTCGTCGTAGATTTTAGTGTAAAAGTTGCCGGGTATTTGTAGCAATTACTGATCCAAGGGTCAGGCTTTCGTAATTTTTTCATTTAGTTATTGAGTTAAATTTAACCCAGTCACGGTTGTGCATGGCGTGCTAATCGCGGAACCCCGTTTTAATTTCGCGATCCGCCGCCATCGCATGTAAGTGAAGCCTCGCGCTCGATCGCGGATCGCGCGGATGATCCCAACGATCACAAGAACTACCCTAGCGCGCTTACAGCGGGCCGTTGACGATGTCACGGAATTCAATCGAATACTCGTAGAGTTCTGACACCCCGTAGCGTTATGGCGGAGACGAATTCGTTGTCATCTTGCCCGAGTTTGTCGAAGGCGACACTGCGGCGGCGGTCGCGCGGAAAATCAAGGCGAACCCGGACCTTCCTTATGCGATCTACAAGAAAATAATCAGCCCAAAAGTGAGGGTCGGCGCCGCCCTGTACCCCAGAGACGGCACGACCTATCAAGTGTTACTTAAAGCAGCGGATGCAGCGATGTATCGTTCTAGCATCATTAAAATTCCCATCGAGACCCCGGCGCGGTCGACGGCCAATATTAAAATTTTCCTGGCGCCTGGATTCAGCTGTGCGGCATTGTCGAACGGCATCCGATTATGCGTTAACAAGCGCTAGCTTAACTCGCAAGGACCACTCCGTGATCTGCTTAGTTCATTAACAAGTAGATCACCACGAGTACGATTGCCGGAACGCCCAAGAGCCACCCAATGAAATATTTACCCATACTATTTCTCCAAAAATAAATTGTCGAAATGCCGCGACATAACTCGAAAACAATTCCTCGCTGATGTCCACCTTCTCATGTGCCTATATTTTGCCAGCGTTCGATTTTGAAACCAGCGCGAGCCCATTGAATCGCGCGGCGTACGATCCGCGGTCTAGGAACCGGTCGAACTTTTAAAGAATCGCAAAAGGTGCTGAGCGAGGGCCAAGTTTGACCATTTCGCCGGGCAAGAGAACGCCGATTGCCCAAGAAAGCGGCGGAATGGTGGACTAGGGCCATGAACTGCTCAGCGCCTTTTGCTGCCGATTCCCTTTAAGCCCGATAGAGCCCTAGAATACCCATAAGCGGTTATCGGCCATTTCTAATCTGTTGTTTGGCGTCACCATAGGCGGCCTGAGCCTTACCCGCGACTTTTTCTCCCATACCTTTGGCTTCCGTCTTGACGTTACCGGTGACCTTTCCCGCCACCTCTTTGATCTTGCCAGTTACCTGTTTCGTTCGACCCTTAACTTGATCCTTGTTCATATATCACTCCTTAAATAGTTTTGCTGTCCCACAAAGTTTGCCGCGTTGAACGACGATCGAAGAACATTGAAAGTGTCGTTGCGCCAAGGAGCACCTTATAGCGATTTGGCTAACAGCTTTTAACGCCAGCGACACTTCCATTTAAGTCAAAAATTATTTCTTGATTTGCGACAACGCGGTGCTGAATTCATTGGCATCCAACTTGCCATCCTTATTTGCGTCGGCCGTGTCAAATCCTTCCGTCATACCTTTCATCTTTGTCGCTTCTGCCTTACTAATAACGCCATCGCCATCCGCATCAAGCGATTTCATTTGCGTTGACGCATCCTTGGCGGGCAGATTGGCTTGCGTGCCTTGTTCCGGTTGCGGCATCGATGTGCCTTGATCGGCCGTTGGCTTTTTTACATCATCGGCCGCAGTTACAAAAAGGCTGCTACCGCATAACAGAGCAGCGGAAAGAACTAAAGGAAGTGTTTTCAACTTCATGGTTAAATCTCCTTGAGAGTATGGATAATCAGGCCCGGTTGGGTCCTGTCAGATTGAGGAGCAAGTACTATGCCAAATAAGTGGGAGAGGAATAATGGCCGGCGCCGGCGAAAGCCGCGCCGACTTTTCTACCGTGTTAGCGCCTGGCAGAACGATATAGATTTGTAGAGGTCGCCCGCATTACGGCGCGGGTGCGGATTGTATTGCGGCCGGCACAACTTACAACAATAGCGCTAATTTTTCCATGCTTGGCGCTATTCGCGATGGAATGCAATTCATTCATCAGTCGGGCGCTTAACTCTGCACATATTCAAATCATCGGGATTCATCCGGCGCCACCCTCGTATAAAAAAGGGGACAACTTGCGCTGGCCCCTCGGCAAACGTCCACCGCCCGATCTATTCCCAGTAGGGCGGTGACGAGTAGTAGGAATGAATTTCGCGCGCCCACTTTTGGTCAGCCATCGAAGGCCATTGTCCCTTGTCGAACCCCGGTGCGTTTTGCAAGTGTTCCACGCTGGCGTCAAGAATAAAACATTTGTTTTCGATGTCGAGTTTGAGTGCATGCCAAGGAATGGCGAATAACTTCTCGCCCATGCCAAGAAATCCGCCAAACGACAGCACGGCATACGCAATGCGGCCCTTCGGAACGTCCAACATAATGGCATCGATCTCACCGAGAGCCTCGCCCGCTACATTAACTACATCGTTGCCGGTGAGCGTCGCAGCGCTCATAATTTCCGGGCCCGGACCGACATGATCGTCGTAAATATTTTTTCCGACGATCCGTTGCGTTTTGTCTTGCCGTGTCGTGTCATGTGTGTCCATCATTTTTTCCTTTAGTGGGGTTTGTCAGACAACCGGCGATACAGTCGTTCGATGCCAACGCCATTAAGTAGATTCTCAAGTTTCCTTCGATGAAGTGACCGGTCTCGAAGTGCTTCAGCGACCGGGTTACTTGACGATTTCTGCTTACCTTTAGCGACAGGTTGTTCGACTGATCCCTGTGCGAGTAGTTTTACGGTGTTGGATCGAATACGCATAGCCGGCTCTTGTCAATTCGCAGGTTTACCGCGTTTGTTACCCGCAGCCGGATTCCGTGTCGTAGTCGGCTGCATTGCGGCGGCAGCAACAGACGGCAGATACTGCACCGTTTTATTGATGTGTAGTACTACGAGCAAATTCCTCATGACGATAACTCCTATCTATTGAAAATTAAACGGATCCGCGGACAGCGTTCCGTAAATTATTGAGCAAGGCGCATGCCATAAAGAAGTTTAGTGTTGCGCGCAGCACGTACTTCACATTGGCTCGTACAGCCACGCTGGCAAAAAAAGACCCCCGAGGCTGGATCGGGGGGCAAATCCTTTACCACTGAGGGAGAAATTAGGTAAAGGAGGAGGAAGTCTTTTGATGCAAAAAAATAAGTTCGATGCTAACTACCAAGCAATTTTAATGCCCGAGTGCCTGCTCGGTCACGCAAGGGCTAAACGTCTATTCTGCGGCGATGAACATTAACGCGCCTTGGTAAATATTCCCGATTGGCTAGTAAGTTTTACATTGGGACAGGCTGTCGGTCGCGCCGCCGAAAATTGGAACCCCTCCTTTATTTATCATAATCTCGCGTCCGGCCGGCTCTGAGAACCCGCGCTTGCTGTATCCTGGCACGCTCCTTGCTGCACTAATAACTGTTGCCAATTAGGAATTAATTATGAGTCGTTTACCAATCGCTTTATCGGCGGCCGTGACAATCTCCGACGCAGATATTAATGTGACGGCAACAAAGAAAACCGATCAAACGAAAGCGGAGTTCAACGCGTCCAACGCACGAGCCGACGGCGACTACGACGCTCTAACCCGACGGTGCAAGGATTTTTCCGGAAATGATCGCAACCAGCATGACGGCAAACACTAGAAATAGGCAGGGGATGGACGCGCCCCGCGACGCCGTCGCGACACTGTTCATTTTTTTTGGACTTGCCTTTGCTCCGACTCTGATCGGCGCCGCGTTCCCGCCTGACACGTGGTATGAAATGTTGAATAAACCAGCGTGGGAGCCACCACGCTGGTTATTCGGTCCGATCTGGATTACTCTCTACATGCTCATCGGGTATGCGGGCTACCTTGCATGGAGTTCCAGCATCGGTCGTGCACGGCAACGTGCGTTTTTGATTTACTCTGCCCAATTGATTCTGAACGCGTTATGGACACCTTTGTTTTTCGGCCTTCACAGTCCTGCATTAGCGCTCATCAATATTGTCGCCCAATGTCTTGTGATTTTGCTTAATATAATTGTTTTCTACCGCATAAAACCTGCCGCGGGATTATTGTTGGTTCCATACTTGTTATGGGTAACCTTCGCACTATTGTTGAACGCTACAATTTGGTCGTTAAACCGCTAAGCGCGGCAAACTTTCCCAGGCTAACGTGCACGCAATAAAATTTTTCCCAGCGTTGTCTCGAAAGACTTTGAAAGGGCGCGCCGACGTTGCTTCGAATACAATGCCGACTCGAACTTCGCTGGGATTTTGTTCGCCGTGCCTTGACACATAGTTAGCATTAGTCGATTCAGACTTAAAACCTCACGGTGAAATCGGCGTAAATTTTCCGATTCGCCGCGTGTTCCAGTTTTCCCATTCTACGTTTGGAGATTTCAAGATGCCAAGAAGCGATGACAAAACTTATAGCGACAAGCAAAAGCGCCAAGCGACCCACATCAAGGACGGTTACGGGGAACGCGGCGTGAGCGACGAAGAAGCAGATGCCCGCGCGTGGGCTACGGTGAATAAATTGTCAGTTTCAGGCACGCAAGCCGGCTCGGCACGTAAGCGTTCCGCCACAAAACGAAAAGCCAATTGATGGAATCGATGCCGGCCGCCCGGAGCGCCCGTTGATTCATGCGGGACGCAACTCGAGGACGACACGGACGTTAGCGATACAAAGTGTTGAACTTACCAAGGCTCGGCAAAAACTGTTTCGTGTATTTCAGCAAGTCGCCCCAACCCCCGTCGTAAAAACGCACGAGCATCTGAATACGATTGAGCGGCTCCGCTGTACTACAATCACAGCCGCATTGCGTCGAATTGTATCGAGAGCATGCCAGTGACATCCAACGTAAGTCGGGGCTTCGCCATCCTGATCAGCAGTGCGGTGGTGCTCGCCTTGTTGTTCTGGCTGAAAGCCGTGCTGGTCCCCATTGCGCTTGCGATATTGCTGACCTTTCTGTTAAGTCCCCTAGTGTCACTGCTCCAGGGCTTAAGATTTCCGCGCGCATTGGCTGTTATGATTGTGGTCGCCATCGCGTTTTCGTTAATTGTCGCCCTCGGATGGTTGCTCAGTCGGCAAGTGACGAGTGTGGTGGACACCTTTCCGCAGTATGAAAAAAACTTCAATTCCAAGCTTGCCGCTTTTCAACCGGATAAAGGCGGTTTCGTCGATAAAGTGCAGCGCATTGTAAGTCGCATTTCTCGCCAGATTGACAGACAGGCGGAGTTACGCGACCCGACGGGGCAGCGTGGCAAAGCACCGCTTCCTGTAAAAATCGTCGAAGACGGCAATCCGTTTGAGTACCCCGCCTTGTGGTCCGCGTTAAGTCCGGTGTTGGAACCCATCGCCATGATAGGACTATCAATCGTCCTCGTCATTTTCATGCTGCTGCGGCGCGAAGATTTGCGCGATCGTCTAATCAGCATCGTGGGAAGCGGCCGCCTCACGCTGACAACGAAGGCGTTAGATGAGGCCGGCGATCGCATCAGCCGATATTTATTAATGCAGTTGATTGTCAATGGAACCTACGGACTCGCCGTTGCCGCCGGCCTATTCGCCATCGGCATTCCGTACGCTTTGCTATGGGGTTTTCTGGCCACCGTGTTGCGCTATATCCCGTACCTCGGCGCCTGGCTCGCCGCCATGCTACCGCTTGGCTTGAGTTTAATCGTCTCCGAAGGCTGGAGCACGCCTTTGCTGGTGCTGGGTTTGTTTGCAACACTCGAACTCGTTAGCAACATGCTGATCGAGCCGTGGCTATACGGCCGCGGCATTGGCGTTTCCGAGACGGCAACCTTGATAATGATTGCGTTTTGGACCTGGCTGTGGGGCCCGATTGGTCTGGTGCTGGCGACGCCATTGACCGTGTGTATATTGGTCTTAGGCAAGTACGTCCCATCACTCAGCGTGCTCGACACCCTGCTGGGCGATCAGCCGGCACTTGAACCGCAAATAGTTTTTTATCAGCGCCTCCTTGCGCGTGACCACGACGAAGCATCTGAAGTCGCCGAAATTCATCTCGAGAACGCGTCCTTGGTGGCGACCTATGATACGTTATTGATTCCCGCTCTGACTAACGGCAGGCGTGATGTGGAACGCAATGCATTGAGCGACGACGAGCAGCGCGCAGTGGTGGACGCCGCGCGCGGAGTCGCGGAACATCTTGCCACTCTGTCCGAAAATCAGGCGAAAGGCGGCGCGCAGCCCTCTTCAGACTCCGCGCCGCCGGTCGATAGCCCGATCCGGGTTTTAGGTATTCCCGCTCGCGACGCGTCTGATCACTTCGCCCTGACAATGTTGCGAGAGTGTATCGACAATGCACGGTTGGACCTTTCAATAATGGATCCAGGGCTCTTAGCGTCGGACGCAATCGCACGCACCGTCGAGCATCAGCCAGCGCTGGTTTGCATTGCGTCGTTGCCTCCGGGCGGCGGTACCCAGGCACGTTTGCTCTGCATGCGGTTGCGCGCGCGCTTCCCCGAGCTGAAAATTCTGGTTGGCCGGTGGGGGTACGTCGGCGATGCAAAGAAAATGCGAGCGCAACTATTGGCTTCGGGCGGGACCGATGTAGCAACAACGCTGGAAGAGACCTGCCATCAGATCGATGCAGTTCGATTGTTATTGCCGGGGAGCCCGCCGGACTTGCAGAATCGTAGCGAAAAAGATCCTGACCGAGGACAGATTTTGACGATTTCGCCCGGCGATAGTGGTTCTATTGTCCAAGAAAGCGGTGAAATACAGGGTGGCCTCGGGCCATGAACGTTCAACGCTTTTTGCCGCCGATGGCCTTTAAGTCCGCCAGACTCCTTCTATCCCCACTTCCCCCGTCCCTCGGCGAGCGACGGACGAGGGAACGAGATGAATTGGCGCTTCCACTCTGTAGCGTAATTAGGGGACGTGGTGCTAGTGGCGAGTAGCGCGTGACATCCGATATCAGCGCGCTGTGCCTCTACGAAACATATTTACAATCGCCAACAATATAACGGCGCCAAGAAATGAGACCGCGAGTGACGCTAGGCTTAAGTTGTCTTGGTTGATGGTGCCCGTACCAAACAAAGGCGCCAGAAGCCATCCGCCCAGCACTGCGCCGACAATACCAACGACAACATTTAAGATAATGCCCTGTTGCGCATCCGTTTTCATAACTATGCTTGCGAGCCAGCCAAGAATTCCACCGACCACGAGCCATATAATTATGTTGATCATGAATCTTCTCCTTAAAATGATTAAACCTGTGAACGAAGCCGTTACGTCGCTATCTCACGTCATGTTTTCCGACCCGTAATTGC
>JANNFT010000377.1:0-2827 GCA_031380185.1 Pseudomonadota bacterium | reverse complement strand
CAGTTTTTGTATGACGGTTGTGATCATCTTCTAGAGTTTATTCCAAATCTTGGCGCACCATATGATTCGTCCCCACCTTTTAGCGAACCGATGTCGTCTCAATCTAACTCAACCGCGCGCCGAGGTTGACGCGCCGCACCTAGCCCGCAGGGCATGGTACGGCGCCTAATCTCCCCGCTGCCTTCACTTAAGCGAAAAGATTCACACCGCCAACGCAGTTGCTTTCAATACCTTTGCTGCACCGCATCTACTACTTTTGGCCTATGTCTTTTGACATATTGTCAATAGCGAATTTAAGGCAAATGCGCAAGTGGCTCCTGCGGTTGAGGGCGGATTTCAAAACTGCAACCGCAACACGGGGACATATAAGTTAAAGCAGTGAGTCAAGGACTTGGTCTATAGCTTCCGGGCGCCTCCGGTTAGCGACAAGGAGTTAGGTATGATTCGTGCCCGATTCCAGATTGCAGGACGGAGCGTGATCCGCAAATTGCATACGCTACGCATACCCGTCGGCGCATCCTCTCGATTGCATGCGACAAATTGGAGGCGATCATGAAAACGGATGAGGGCTTTAACGTACGCGTCGGGCATGCCGGCCCTCGACGCGTACGACCCTCGGACATCGCCAGCGGTTATTCGCGCCATTTTCCGCCGCGTCGGCGGGCTGGCGCAATTGGACGATGTTCTCGGCCGGTATTTCATACGGTAGCCCCAACTGCCGTTAAGGCGCGCCTGTATCTTTAAAGCGATCGGGCGCGATTCACCTCAGTCGTTAACGAGAAAGGAAACTGTTATGAACGGTCACTTTCGCAGCACTGCTGCTCTACTCGCTCTTCTGCCTTTCAGTACGCTTGGCGCCAATTGTGGTCACGACGTCCATGGAGCGCCTCGAATCGAGGAAACGAAGCTAACCCCGAATAATTCCATCATTCATTATTTTAGTCCTGCGACAGTAATCATGGACAACCCTGCCGATCCCCGGCATCGCGCATTCGGCGAGTGCAGAGGACAAGCTGGGGTCACTAACGGTGTCGCACGGTGGACCGGCGCGTGCATCTGGAAGAGTGCGGATGGGGACGCCCTTGTTGCTATGTGGACTTCGAAGCCCGGTGATACTGGGAGCGAAAACCGTGATGCGCTGAAAGGCACTGCCGTTTGGCAAGGCACTGGAAAATTCGCGGCCATGAACAACAAGACTGGCAAATGGACCGGCCTCGGCAACGGGGGGTAGTTATTTCTGCGACGACTAGTACTGACCATTCCGATCGGTGAGCATTGGCCGGCCTAACCCGCCGATGAACACGGCCGCCCAAACAGTGGCGCTGCGTTTGCTGTTTGGGCGCCGGTTATGGGCATTCCGTTAGGGGATGTTATCAGAGCGATCAAGCTTGCCACGATCCACACCCTGCTTGCCTCCCGGCGAGGCATGGTCTGAGAGGCACTATCCATGCGGGTCTTTAGCACTGATTAAGCGGGACAGCATCAATGTATGCTCGACAAGAATGGATCCCTGGCCCGGTATTTTTCAACAATAGCTTGAGCAATCGGGGTGCGCCTACCGTAAACAGGCGCTTTAATCCTACTTATGCGGGAAGGAACTATGCGCACGGCATTTAGTGTTGTTATCTCGGGAGTTTTTTTGACTGGGTTTTGTGTTGGGGTCAACGCTCAGCAGTTGCCCAAATCCGGGAGTATCGACTTTCATACGGGCTGGAAGTTTGTCGGTGAAGCGATTACCGTTGCGGACAAACGCATGCAGGGCCATGCGAGCGTGGCCGGGGTGACCTTCAACAACAGTGGCTCAGGGCCCCTGCACCTGGGTCCCGCCAATTGCGTCGACACGTTCATCGTGATCGATGGCCAAGGCAAGGACAAGGGCTTTTGTGCCTTCGGCGACACTGACGGCGACCGGATCTTTACCGAGTTCACCGGCAATTTCGTTCCGGGAACCGGTGGTAACGGCACCAACGAGATCACCGGGGGGACTGGCAAGTACGCCGGCATTACGGGGAGCGGTCCATGGAAGTGCAAACCTTCCGGCTCCAACGGCGAGGTCCAATGCGCGCAGCGGCTGGACTATAAGTTGCCATAGACTTGTAGGGCGGAATGGCAGCAGTTGCCTTCATGCCGTTCCGCCCTACACGCATGGCCTTCGCTTGCCTGCGAACAAATGGGGTCAGACACGATTTATAATCTTCATCCCTTGTTTTTCCTCGGTCGCCCCTTGCGTAAGGGCGCAGCGCGGCGCTCACTCAGGAGCGCGATCTGCTCGCAAAGCGGTCGTCGCCCAGCACCCAGCCCTTGTGTAGGCTATCGCGGATCGCCTTGCGCTCGGTTTCTTTCATCGCAGCGCGAAACAAACGCCGGTAGGCTTGCCGTCGGCTGTCAGCATCTCGACCCAGGGCTTCATCGAGCGGATTAGGGGTGCACGCCCAGACCGAAGCGCTGTGCCGCTTTGACCAGGCAATCGTGGAAGAATAGGTAATCCTGCTCGGCCGCAAAGATGATTTGGCGGTTATTCCCGCGCAGGATAATGTGCTGCGGCTGGCCGGGAACGAAGTAGCGGGAGTAGGCGGGCCACGATAGAGCGTGAGAGAAGGAACTTGGCGATAACTTACCAGATAAATCGTGTCGGACCCCAATTATTCGCGGGAACGTCTTACGCCAATCCAGCGGAGGATCCGACCAAGAAGTGATGGACTGCGTGTGCTTGGCGCAATTTAGCGGTCCAGTTGCCACCATCAAAAGTGCGCGCGGCTAACGATACGCGATCGACTTCGCTAACTCATCTGAATTACTTGCTGATTTGAATTTTGCAGGGACGACT
>JANNFT010000322.1:0-18974 GCA_031380185.1 Pseudomonadota bacterium | reverse complement strand
GGGCGACTGGGGTGCTGACCCAGAGTTGATCCAGGATCGCGAGATCCGCTCGGTTGCAGAGCAGCATCATTGCAGCCCCTGCCCGAGTTGGTTCGAAAGATACAGTCGAGCCAACCAGTGTTCGCCCCACTCCACCAGATTGCCTCTTCCAGTTCTAATGGTGACCATGGACAGATAAGCGGCCAAAGCTTGCGCCCCCGCCTCGGTCGACAGATTCTCGGTCCGCCGGGCAAGTTGTTGTTCAAGTCTGGGAAACCACTCATCAAATACCACGAACGACGCGCCCACGGTATACACCAGCAAACTTGCGCTGCCGAGCGCATGGAATTGGCCGTCGTCATCGCGCGTCTTGACGAACGCTTCGTACGCATTTCTGGTGGACTGGTACGCCGCAGCGGCATCCACGGGAACCTGCGCGCTGGCTTGCCAAAGCATCAACCACGGATCATCGCCAATGACCTGCTGAGGCAAGCCCTCGAACCAAACGCTAAGCGTCTGCCAGCGTCCTTGACCGAGCAGCGCTTCCGCGTGCGTACGGATCAGTTGCGCGACGCTGGGCCAGTCTTGCGCTTGCTTGAACAGCTCTGCTGCCTCGGTCACCCAGCCCGTGCGTTCCAGGATTTCTGCCGCGCGCTGGCGCAGCGCAGCGAGTTGCGCGGGTTCACACTCCGCTATAAGACGCGCGAGTAAAAATTCTCTGAATAGATCGTGGTATTGATAGGTCAGTTCGCCTTCGACTTTTCGATCGATAAAGTACTGGCTGCGATATAACGTATCGAATATTGGCCCTGGACTCACGCCCTCCTTGATCAGCGAGGCCATGTACAACGTCGTGTGCGGAAATAGAGCGGTGCGCAACAGCAAATCGCGCGTGCCGGGCGCCGCGCGCGACAGCACTTCCTCGGCAAAGTAGCTAAACAACGCTTCCTTAGATTCGAACGCACGCGTTTTCATGTTGCCATGGCTTTGATCGTGGCGGGCGAGCAGCAGCACCAAGCCACCGACCCAGCCATCGCATTGTCGATTAAGTGTGACCACCTGATCCGCCGGCAACTTAGCGCTTGCTTCGACGATCGCCATTGCCTCGCTATCGGTAAGGCGTAGGTCCGGCCAGGCAATCAATTGCAGGCGCCTGTTGGTAATCTGCCGCGACAATTCGGCGGGCGGTGCGGTTCGAGAAAGTAGGATGAACTGGCTGTCAGGTGGTATTTCTTCGCAAGCTTCACGGAGAATCACATTGAATTGTTCTGCGACAGCGTCCTGACAATTGTCAAACACCAGGATGCTGCCGGCGCCGAGGCGCAGAAACATCTGACGAAAGAAGCGTCGAGCAAAGCCGGCCAGATCCGGCAAATACTCGGGCGTTAGGAACGGCAGCGCAGCGCGCTTGCTGATTGATTGGCAAGCTCGGCGAGGTAATAAAACAAACTAGCCGGATCGCGGTCGCCCTCATCGACTTGATACCAGAACGTCTTCGCTTTGCGCGCTTCGAGGTAACTCGCCACAAGCGTCGTCTTGCCCGCGCCGGGCGGCCCACTCACCCAGATTACGAGATGCCTCCTGCTTTGATCGAGCAGCTTAAACAAGCGCGGGCGTTTGATCGCCGCGTACAGGCGCGGGCGGGATAGTTTCGCCAGCGTTGTCTTTTTGTTGATAGCCACTTATCCCCCTTCGGTACGAGCGATTCCAGCAATATTGCCGTAACTATGGGGAAAAAACCAGACGCGAGAGTCTGCGTTAATACGTGGCACGCCACTGGCGTAGAGCGTGATGATAGATAAAGGGGCAAAAGTGAATTTTTTTCGCTTATGAGAATTCATTTTTGCGCGATTCGTCTCCCGCTTTTATTTTGTCATTCCCGCAAAAGCGGCAATCCATGTGCCAGTTGAAGTGCGGAATGGATTCCGGCTTTTGCGGGAATGACACAATGGTTTTTTAGGCGTCGCCAGAACCCGCATGGATATTCGGGCCCCAGGCATGCAATGCCACGAGCAAGGTTGAATATGCCTCCTAGCCTACCTGTAAGCCATGTCATCGCGAGCGAAGCGCGGCGATCTCGCTGTTCAATCGTGGTCAGAAACGGAGGCAGCCAAGTAGGGATTTGTGAACAGCAGTTCGGCGCAATGCGCCGTGATTTTATTCATGTGTGTTTACGTTCGGCAATCACTGCACGGAGTTCAGCGTGCCGCCACGTTTCTTATTGTCGAACGTGGCCGTCGCCGCGGGATTTCGTTTCGCGGCGTAGGCTCCGATTGATGTCCGATTAATTAGCTAAGTTCGCCGACGACGGAAACGACTTCAAAATCGTCACTTTCGGCTGTGGCGTTAGTACACTTGGCGCGTGAAAAAATCTGCAGATATGCATTCGCGCCACTTGTTAAGGCAGGCAACGTAAACGTGTGTGAAATCTTGTTAAACGATCCATCAACAGGGGATGCAAGCAGTGGCTGCCGCTGACCGCCTATGATCACGCCCGCCGCATCGAGGTCAATGCCAAGCACAATTTCATCGCAATATGTCGGCGTTTCAACACCGTGGGCGTAGAGCGTAACGGTGAGTGTGGTGAACGCCGGGTCGGGAATAAAACTATCCTTCCAGATCAATGCGGATACTGGCGCCTGGAATTGCGAATTCGCTGTTCCTTCAAATAATCCATCGCCCAAATGGACGATGCTGGTACCCTGGAGAAACACTACGTCCTTCGAGGGCTGACCGGGTTGTCCGGGCTGAATGGGGACCAAGGCGACGTCATTCGACCCAGCGTCACGGGGTTGGAGTTGGCCGTTTGCATATCTAAAGAAGACCGTACCGGGCAAATAGTTAGCTTTATTTACGGTACCGGCAAAAAATTCGGGAAGCTCATTTTTTAACAGTGCCAGCGAATAACGTCCGTCACTACCGGAATTTGCACTCGGCTTAGGGGTCGTGAGCGTAATGTCAACAATCGCGCCTTCGACGGGCGTTCCAATTCCCGCGACCGTAACCAGCCCGGTTGCAGTCACAGATTGGTCGGTTGTGCCACCGCCACCGCCTCCGCCATCACCTCCGCCACCACCACCACCGCAAGCGGTCAGCGCAGCCAACAAAAGCAATGTCATTTTTTGTTTTATTCGTATCGTCATAATTCAGATCCTCGGCGCGGGTGGAATTTCAAAGGCAGAACACTGCGAAATGGAAGTGCTTCCCAATACCTAACGCTAGTTTGTTTACATTAAAGAACTGTTAACTTTTGTTACAGCCCTCCGTGATTTTTCACCGGCGCTAAGTTATTCCCGCGAAATGAGCTGACGATTGCTAAATTACCAGGTCATCGGAATCTCGGCCGACCACCTTTGATTGGCATCGGCGTGGCAAAAAATGCGCGGAAAGTGGTATTCTTGAATTCATAGTCAACCTCTATTTGAGTGCATTATGGATTTAGGTCTGAAAGGTAAATCAGTTCTTATTACTGGCGCGTCAAAGGGCATCGGTCTCGCCTGCGCGAAGGCATTTGCTGCCGAAGGCGCTAACCTTCACCTGGCGGCACGCTCGGTGGATTTACTTGCCGCAGCGGCAAGCGAAATCAAGGCTCGGCATGGGGTGGGAGTGAATGTTGAAACGCATGTTTGCGATCTGCGTGCCGAGGGCGCCGTTAAGCGTTTGGCTGACGATTGCGCTAAGGTCGACATTTTGGTTAACAACGCCGGTGACATTCCGGGCGGCAGCATTGAAACCGTCGACGATGCACGCTGGCGTCACGCCTGGGAGTTGAAGGTGTTTGGGTACATCAATCTCACACGCGCGATGCTTGCACACATGAAGCCGCGCGGGAAAGGCGTAATCGTTAATGTCGTCGGTATGGCGGGTGTGACGCATCCACCGGAATATATTTGCGGCACGATGGGCAATGCGGCGCTGGAAGCGTTTACCAAAGGCGTTGGCAAGGGGTCGATCGAATACGGGGTGCGCGTGCTGGGCATGCATCCGCCGGCGACGCGTACAGATCGGATTATTCAATTGAACAAGACTATTGCGAAGAATAAATTCGGCGACGAATCGCGCTGGGAAGAACTGCTAAAGCAAACGCGGATGATTGAGCCGGAGCAAGTGGCGGACACGGTGTTGTATTTCGCTTCGGAGCGTGCGAATCATTTGTCCGGTGTGATGTTGAATTTGGGGTCGTATTAGATTTTTGATGCCTGTCTGTGAGGCAAAGGCTCGAGGCCATCCCGCACCAGAGCAGCGTCCGGTCTATGCATTGCCGCGAAGCAATATCCATGCGGCTCTTGGCGCGACACAAATTGTGATCGGCTGAATCGTACGATCGAGAAAGCAAAAAAGCCAGCAATGCCGGCTTTTTTATTAGGGAACACCGGAGACGTTACTTTGTCGCCGCGATGGGCTCTACTGCAGAATCGGGACGATCAAGTAATTCAACTAACGCCATTGGTGCATTGTCGCCTTGGCGGAACCCAAACTTGAGAATGCGCAAGTAACCGCCGTTACGATTTTGAAAACGCGGGCCAAGTTCGTCGAACAGTTTTACGACGACATCGCGATCGCGCAGCCGGTCAAATGCTAAGCGGCGATTGGCAAGACTTGGCTTCTTACCCAGCGTGATGAGCGGCTCGGCGACACGGCGCAGTTCCTTTGCTTTCGGCAACGTGGTCTTGATCACCTCGTGCTGCAGCAGCGAGTTGGTCATGTTGCGCAGCATGACCAAGCGGTGGCTTGTCGTGCGATTTAGTTTGCGATTACTTTGACGGTGACGCATGGTAATTTTCCGTGAACTGTTCTAGGCGGTCGGTTTCTCGACGAGCCCAGCGGGCGGCCAATTTTCGAGCTTGATGCCTAAGGTAAGGCCTTTGGAGGCGAGTACTTCTTTGATTTCGTTAAGCGATTTACGGCCGAGGTTCGGCGTCTTGAGCAACTCGGTTTCGGTGCGCTGAATGAGATCGCCGATGTAGTAAATGTTTTCCGCTTTCAAACAATTCGCAGAGCGAACGGTTAGTTCGAGATCGTCTACCGGTTGCAACAGAATCGGATCGACTTGTTGCGCTTTCGGCTGTTCAATAGAAATCGGGGTGCCTTTGAGATCGGCAAATACCGATAACTGATCGACCAACACGCGCGCGGCGTAACGAACGGCTTCTTCCGGCTCGACAACACCGTTGGTTTCAATGTCAACGATGAGTTTATCGAGATCGGTACGTTGTTCGACGCGCGCACTTTCGACCGCGTAGCTGACGCGGCGCACCGGACTGAACGAGGCATCAAGCATGATACCGCCGATCGCACGATTTTCGTCTTCCGTGTGGCGGTTGATGGCTGGCTCATAGCCGCGACCGTGCTCGACCTTTACTTGCATTTCGAGCTTGCCACCTTGGGCAAGATGAGCAATGACATGCTCTGGATTGATGATCTCAACGTCGTGAGTCAACTCAATGTCAGCGGCGGTAACTACACCGGGGCCAGCCTTTTTGAGCTTCAGCACAATTTCGTGGGCATTGTGTAACTTGAACACGATGCCTTTGAGGTTCAACAAAATATCGACGACATCCTCTTGTACTCCTTCCAGAGCGGAATATTCGTGCAACACGCCGGTGATCTTAACCTCGGTTGCCGCATAACCCGGCATTGAAGACAAGAGAATGCGACGCAGCGCATTCCCTAGCGTGTGGCCATATCCTCGTTCGAACGGCTCCATGACGACTTTGGCGTGGTAAGGCGAAATATTCTGCACATCGATAATGCGCGGCTTGAGAAAGCCCGTACCTTGACTCTGCATAAGGTGATTTCCTTTAAGCGGCGATTACTTCGAATAAAGCTCGACAACAAGATTTTCGTTGATGGTCGGTGGTAACTCCGAACGCTGCGGCCGGGCCTTATAAGTGCCCTTCAAACCCTTCACATCCACTTCAACCCATTCCGGAAAGCCGCGTTGCTCCGCCGCTTCAACCGAGGCTTTAATGCGCAATTGATCCTTGGCACGTTGCGCGACTTGGACGATATCGCCAGGTCGTACCAGATAGGATGGAATGTTGACGCGACTGCCATTCACCATAATGCCGTTATGGCGAACGATTTGGCGCGCCTCGGTGCGCGAAACACCAAAGCCCATGCGATAGGATACGGTGTCCAAGCGGCTTTCTAGCAACTGTAATAACGCCTCACCCGTAACACCACGGGAACGCTCTGCCGCCTCGTAGGTTTTGTGGAATTGACGTTCTAACACACCATATATGCGGCGCACTTTTTGTTTGGCGCGCAGCTGATTGGCATAGTCGGACTGCCGTGAATTTTTCTGCCCGTGCTGACCCGGCGCGTAGTTACGACGCTCAATTGCACATTTATCGGTGTAGCACTTCTCGCCCTTCAAAAACAGCTTTTCGCCTTCGCGGCGACATTGACGGCATTGCGGATCGGTATTTCTGGCCAACTTTGTCTCCCTTAAATACGGCGGCGCTTAGGCGGACGGCAGCCATTGTGAGGCACCGGCGTGACATCGGCGATACTGGTGATCTTAAAACCAATTGCGTTCAACGCGCGCACAGCGGATTCCCGGCCAGGGCCAGGACCTTTGATTCGAACTTCTAAATTTTTTACGCCACACTCCTGTGCGGCCTTGCCTGCGGCTTCGGCAGCAACCTGTGCGGCAAACGGCGTACTTTTACGCGATCCCTTAAAGCCACCTGCGCCGGAAGTCGACCAAGACAGCGCATTGCCCTGCCGATCGGTAATGGTGATGATGGTGTTATTGAATGATGCGTGCACGTGGGCGATGCCCTCGGCGACATTCTTCTTAACTTTTTTACGAACTCGTTGGGCCGTAGCTTTAGTTGCCATTTAAATTGATCCTTGACTTACTTAGATGCGGGCGTGCGAGCGGCCGAACGAGCTTTTTTCGGACCCTTGCGAGTACGGGCGTTGGTGCGCGTGCGTTGTCCGCGTACCGGCAGGCCACGGCGATGACGGGCACCACGGTACGAGCCCAAGTCCATCAAACGTTTGATGTTCATGGATATCTCGCGGCGTAAATCGCCCTCGAGCTTGAACTTGCCGACTTCGCCTCGGAGCTTGTCCATCTGCTCGTCGTTCAGATCTTTTATCTTGACTGTGAAGCCAATTCCCGCCGCCGTGCAAATCACACGTGCGCGACTGCGGCCAACGCCGAATATCGCCGTTAGCGCGACGTCGGTATGCTGATTATTTGGAATGTTTACGCCTGCAATACGCGCCATTTACCTACCCCGCTGGGGAAACCTTAAATTATATCGGATCAACATCTTACTTATCAACTAGCCTTGACGCTGCTTGTGGCGCGGATCGGAACAAATCACACGCAACACACGCTTACGGCGGACTAGTTTGCATTTACGGCAAACTTTTTTTACTGATGCTTGCACTTTCATTTCCAACTCCAGTTACTTCGCGCGAAACACAATTCGAGCCCGCGACAAATCATACGGCGTTAATTCAACGGTTACTTTGTCACCGGGCAAGATGCGAATGTAATGCATGCGCATTTTGCCGGAGATATGCCCTAATACAATATGGCCATTTTCTAACTTGACCCGGAAGGTTGCATTCGGTAGGGTTTCGACAATCTCTCCCTGCATCTGAATGGTATCTTCCTTAGCCATGGATTCTTCTTGCGCTAACGAGCAGGGAAGCCTCCGCCCTTGAAGTTGGCTTTCTTCAACAGGCTCTCGTACTGGTGCGACATGATGTAAGACTGTACCTGCGCCATGAAATCCATGGTCACCACCACGATAATCAGCAACGATGTCCCACCGAAATAAAACGGCACGTTAAATTTTACGATCAGGAATTCCGGAAGCAAACATACCAATGTGATGTAAATTGCACCAACCATGGTGAGGCGGAGAATGATCTTTTCGATGTAACGTGCGGTCTGCTCACCTGGACGTATACCAGGAACGAATGCGCCACTCTTCTTTAAATTATCGGCGGTCTCTTTCGGATTGAAAACCAGCGCCGTATAGAAAAAACAGAAGAAAATAATGGCAATGGCGTAGAGCAGGACATAAATTGGCTGACCCGGTGACAACGCAGCGGCGAAGTCCTTTAGTAACGTCAGTCCCTCATAATTACCGAACCAACTCACAGCGGTAGCGGGAAGCAGAATGATGCTTGACGCGAAGATCGGCGGGATAACGCCGGAAATATTCAATTTAAGCGGGAGGTGCGAACTTTGCCCACCGTAGAGCTTATTTCCAACCTGGCGTTTAGCGTAGTTCACGAGAATCTTTCGTTGACCACGCTCGACAAATACGACGGCCGCTGTAACCAATACTACCAGCGCGAAAATGATGATAACAGTCAAAGGATGGAGTGCCCCTGTGCGCGCCAAATCCAACGTGCCACCTAAGGCCTGTGGCAAACCTGCGACTATGCCTGCAAAAATGATCAACGAAATCCCGTTTCCGATGCCGCGCTCAGTGATCTGCTCACCCAACCACATTAGGAACATGGTGCCCGTAGTCAGCGAAATGACCGTCGTCAGGCGGAACAAGAAACCAGGATGTAGCACCAGGCCGGCCTGTGATTCCAATGCAATTGCTATCCCCATCGACTGGAACAACGCTAAGCCTACAGTCCCGTATCGCGTATATTGCGTAATCTTCCGGCGCCCGGATTCGCCTTCTTTTTTCAACTGCTCTAGCGTCGGGGATACGACCGTTAGAAGCTGAACGATAATGGAAGCGGAAATATAGGGCATGATGCCCAACGCGAAAACAGTAAAGCGCTTCAGCGCCCCACCGGAAAACATATTGAACATGCCAAGAATTCCCCCCTGCTGGGATTGGAACAATTTAGCAAGTTCGTTCGGATCTATACCGGGTACAGGAATATGCGCGCCAATGCGATAAACGATCAACGCAAGCAACAGGAATATCAGGCGCTTTTTCAAGTCACCCATTTTTCCTAAAGATAACGAATTATTCGGAGCAGTAGCCATTGTAATTACTCAGCGATGGAACCACCAGCGGCCTCAATAGCTGCGCGCGCACCTTTGGTAACGCCTAAGCCCTGTAGCTTAATTGCGCGCTTGATTTCCCCTTTGAGGAAAACCTTGCCCGATTTGGCGAGACCCGACGCTAATCCCGCCTGTTTTAACGCCAGCAAATCTATTGTGTCGGCCTCGATGCCATTTAAGTCCACTAGGCGAACTTGTGCTATATCGTCGCGGGTCAATGATATAAACCCACGCTTAGGCAGACGGCGTTGCAATGGCATTTGCCCCCCTTCAAAGCCCACCTTATGAAACCCACCCGCGCGAGATTTTTGCCCTTTATGACCGCGTCCTGCAGTCTTTCCCAGTCCGCTGCCGATCCCGCGTCCAACTCGACGTTTCGGACGTTTGGAGCCAACTGCAGGTTTAATTGTATTCAGTCGCATAAAATTACTCGCTTCGCTTAACCGACTTTGACCAAATGGGTTACGAGATTGATCATCCCGCGAATGGCCGGCGTATCTTGAACCTCAACGGTTTGGTGCATAGTACGCAACCCCAAACCCATTACGGACGCACGGTGGTTAGCTTTCGCCCCAATTGGGCTTTTAATCAGCGTCACCTTGATCTTCTTACTTTCGGTGGTCACGTTGTCTTACTCCGTTAGGTCTTCAACACGCAAACCGCGTTTCGCGGCAATTTCGGAGGGCGTATTCATCGCTTGCAAGCCGTCCAATGTTGCGCGCACTACATTGTAGGGGTTCGTTGAGCCGTGGCATTTCGCCAATATGTTAGTGACGCCCATAACCTCAAACACCGCACGCATCGGTCCGCCAGCAATAATTCCCGTACCTTCCGATGCCGGCTGCATAAAAACCCTTGCGGCGCCATGGTTTCCCATGACGGAGTGATGCAGCGTGCCACTCTTCAAGCTAATCTTGACCATGTTGCGACGCGCTTGTTCCATGGCTTTTTGCACGGCGACCGGCACTTCGCGCGCCTTGCCCTTGCCCATACCGATACCACCATCGCCATCTCCAACTACAGTCAGTGCGGCGAAGCCCATGATTCGGCCACCTTTAACGACTTTGGTAACGCGATTAACCGCAACCATCTTCTCCCGAAGACCGTCGGACCGCTCTTCTGTATCGCCTTTAGCCATGCTTTTGTTGTCCCTTAAAACGCCAGACCGTGTTCACGCGCTGCTTCCGCAAGCGCCTTGACGCGACCATGATACTTGAGGCCAGATCGATCAAATGCAAGCTTCGCGAGACCCAACGACATCGCGCGCTCAGCAATGCGCTTTCCCACCGCCGCGGCCGCCTTGGCGTTTCCGCCATTGACAATATCTTTGCGCACTTCGGCCTCAGCCGTGGACGCGCTTGCCAGAACCTTTCCCGCGACACCATCAATAATCTGTGCATAAATGTGGCTGTTGGTTCGATGCACACAAAGCCGTGCCACTTTAAGTTCAGCAATTTTGGCTCGGGTTTTACGGGCGCGGCGCAATCGAGCTTGATTAGATTCGACCATATCTGTCCTCGTTTACTTCTTCTTGGTTTCTTTCAGCACTATCACTTCGTCGGAATAGCGCACGCCCTTGCCTTTGTAAGGCTCCGGCTTACGGTAGGCGCGCACTTCGGCGGCTGCTTGTCCGACACGTTGTTTATCCACACCCTTTATTAAAATCTCAGTTTGGGTTGGTGTTTCGACTTTAATTCCTTCCGGCATTTTGTGTGCGACGGGATGAGAAAACCCAAGGGTAAGATTTAGCACCTGCCCGCTGGCCGCCGCGCGGTATCCCACCCCGACCAGATTCAATTTTTTTTCAAACCCCTTGGTCACACCACTTACCATGTTGGCAATTAACGCTCGTGCGGTACCGGACATCGCGTTCGCGGCAATTGAGCCATCCGCAGGTTTGATCTGCACTTGGTTCCCTTCTCGAGAGATTGCGATAATATTCGAAAAAGTGTGTTTAACAGAACCAAGCGGTCCCTTAACAATAACTTGATTGCCGGCGATATCGACATCGACTTTATCCGGCAGGGATATAGGAGCTTTACCAACGCGAGACATAGAATTTCTCTTTTACGCAACGATACACAGGACTTCGCCGCCCAATCCGGTGGCTCGCGCTTTACGATCAGTCATTACGCCCTTGGACGTCGAAATAATCGCCACACCTAATCCATTCATGATACGGGGCAAATCATCTCGGCCTTTGTAAATGCGCAAGCCCGGACGGCTTACACGCTCAATTTTTTCGATCACTGGGTTGCCAGCATAGTATTTAAGCGCGACTTCCAGCACGGGTTTTTTGTTTTCCGTGCGCACTGCAAAATCTTCGATGTAGCCTTCATCTTTGAGCACTTTGGCAATCGCCAGCTTTAGGTTTGACGAAGGCATCGACACGGCCGTTTTTTCCGCGCCTTGCGCATTGCGAATGCGCGTTAGCATGTCGGCCACAGGGTCACTCATACTCATTCTATATCTCCGACTACCAGCTTGCATTGACTAGGCCAGGAATCTCGCCGCGCATTGCGATCTCGCGCAATTTGATGCGGCCGAGGCCAAACTTTCTGAAAACGCCACGCGGGCGTCCGGTAAGCGCGCAACGATTTCGAGTACGCACGGGACTCGCATTGCGCGGCTGGCGCGCGAGTTCGCCACGCGCCTCCATTCTAGCTTCGGGAGTTGCTTTGGAATTACGCACGATTGCAATCAGATCAGCACGCCGAGCGGCATATTTCTTAACCGTATCACGCCTTTTTGCTTCCCGATTGATTAACGAAAGTTTAGCCATTCACCGCCTTAATTTCGGAAGGGGAATTTAAATGAAGCCAGTAGCGCGCGGGCCTCCGCGTCGGTCTTGGCCGTTGTCGTAATGGTAATGTTCATGCCACGCAACGCATCGATCTTGTCGTATTCGATCTCGGGAAAAATAATTTGTTCTTTAACGCCGAGATTAAAGTTGCCACGCCCATCGAACGATTTCGCGGAAATACCGCGAAAATCGCGAATGCGGGGAATGGCAATAGTGACCAGACGATCCAAAAATTCGTACATACGCACACCGCGCAGCGTGACCTTGCAGCCGATCGGATAGTTATCGCGAATCTTAAAATTTGCAATCGACTTGCGCGTTTTTGTCACCACCGGCTTTTGGCCGGATATTTTTTGCATATCAGCCACTGCATTGTCCAACACCTTCTTATCGGCTACTGCCTCACCGACGCCCATATTCAACGTGATCTTAGTGATGCGCGGAACTTCCATCACCGATTTGTAACTGAACTCTTTTGCCAGTTGCGGTATGACGGATTCTTTATAAAAACTCTGCAAGCGTGCCATCGATTTTCCCTTAGCGGTCTATCACTTCGCCGTTTGACTTGAAGAATCGCACACGACGACCATCTTCTAATAGCTTGATGCCAACCCGGTCGGCCTTTTGCGTGACTTTATTGAATAAGGCCAAGTTAGAAATATCGACTGGCATATCTTTATCGACGATCCCGCCTACTTGACCTTTCATCGGGTTCGGCTTTTGATGTTTTTTGGCACGATTGATACCTTCAACAATAACTTTACTATCTGGCAAAACACGCAGCACGGTACCGCGCTTTCCTTTGTCTCGACCTGCAATGCTGATGACTTCGTCACCCTTCTTAATCTTTTGCATAATTGCCTCTTACAAGACTTCCGGGGCCAGAGACACGATCTTCATGAATTTCTCTGTCCTTAGCTCGCGCGTGACTGGTCCGAATATACGAGTACCGATGGGCTCAAGCTTCGCATTCAACAACACTGCCGCATTGGCATCGAATTTCACCAGCGAGCCATCATTGCGACGCACGCCCTTAGCGGTTCGAACAACAACTGCGCTATAGACCTCGCCCTTCTTTACACGGCCGCGAGGTGCGGCAGATTTGATGCTAACCTTAATCACATCACCAATGCCTGCGTAGCGGCGCTTCGATCCGCCCAAAACTTTGATGCACATTACTGAACGCGCGCCGGTATTGTCGGCGACATCCAACATGGATTGCATTTGAATCATGATTTTTATTCCAACTTTTTTGCCAATTACGTAACGCAACTAAGGCAACTAGTTTTGGATTCCGTCAGGAGTTGATTAAGCCTAGAAGCACGGGAGTATACCGATATCTCGCGCCATTAACAAGTATTATGTGCCGCGCGCTTTCTCAATCAGTTCCGCAACGCGCCACGCCTTGGTCTTGGATATCGGCGCCGACTCTTCAATGATAACAACGTCACCCTCACCATAACTATCTGTATCGACATGCGCGTGATACTTCTTCGAGCGTCTCTGTACCTTGCCATAGACCGGATGGGTAACAGTGCGTTCGACTAAGACAGTTACAGTTTTTTGCATTTTGGCGCTCACGATGCGACCAGAAAGCCGGCGTTTCTCTTTAGTGGTGCTCATTCTGCGCTCGCTTTCTGATTGATCACGGTCTTAACTCTTGCTATATCACGCCGCACTTTGCGAATTTCGGAGAGATTGGTTAGTTGTTGGGTCGCCAATTGCATGCGCATGCTGAACTGCGCCTTTCGCAATGATAGCAACTCTTCATTCAATTCAGCGGCCGATTTGGCGCGCAGATCTTTTGCTTTCATGTTTGTTACCCCAATTGCCGCGTTACAAACGTAGTCGCTAGCGGCAGCTTCGCTGCCGCTAGGTTGAACGCTTCACGCGCGAGTTTTTCATCCACGCCGTCCATCTCGTAAAGCACCTTGCCCGGAACAATTTCCGCGACATAGTACTCCGGGTTACCCTTACCGTTACCCATACGAACCTCGGCGGGTTTTGTCGAGATTGGCTTATCCGGGAAAATGCGAATCCAAATACGACCACCGCGTTTAATGTGGCGCGTCATAGCACGACGCGCAGCTTCGATCTGCCGCGCTGTTAAACGGCCGCGCTCTGTCGCCTTGAGGCCGAACTCACCGAAACTTACTTTCGCGCCGCGGGTCGCCACGCCCTTGTTACGACCTTTTTGCTGCTTGCGATATTTGGTTCTAGCTGGCTGCAACATTTCTAACTCCAGTCTTTCTCATCTTCTTTTCTTGCTCGACAGGCGCGGCCGTAGGTTTGTCACCGGGACCTATGATTTCGCCCTTATAAACCAACACGCGAACGCCAATCACGCCGTAGGTCGTTTTTGCTTCTGAAAACCCATAATCGATGTCAGCACGCAAGGTATGTAAAGGGACGCGTCCTTCGCGATACCATTCGGTGCGCGCAATTTCGATTCCATTCAACCGCCCGGCACTCATGATCTTGATACCTTGGGCGCCCAGACGCATAGCATTGGTCATCGCGCGCTTCATCGCGCGGCGGAACATCACCCGCTTTTCAAGTTGACCGGCAATACCGTCCGCAATAATCTGCGCATCGAGTTCTGGTTTACGTATCTCTTCGATGTTGACATGGACTGGCACGCCCATCATTTTTTGTAAGGCGCCACGCAATACCTCAATGTCCTCGCCTTTCTTACCGATGACTACACCGGGCCGAGCACTGTAAATGGTGATCTTGGCGTTTTTCGCCGGGCGTTCAATGACAACCCGACCAACAGAAGCGTGCGCCAATTTCTTTTTCAAGTACGCGCGCACCATCAGATCGTCCTTAATCATGGCGGCGAAATTTTTTCCTTCCGCGAACCAACGCGACGACCAGTTGCGATTGACGCTAAGGCGGAAACCAATTGGATGTATTTTTTGTCCCATAACTTATCCTTTATCCGCCACGGTCAGGTAAATATGACACGTAGGCTTCACAATTCGATTGCCACGTCCTTTCGCACGGGCACGCATGCGCCGGAGCATTTCGCCTTTTTCGACGTACACCGTGGCGACGCGCAATTCATCGACATCAGCACCTTCGTTATGCTCTGCGTTGGCGATCGCTGACTCAAGCACTTTCTTGATGATTTTCGCGGCTTTTTGCGGACTGAACGTCAGTACATTTAGGGCTCGATCAACCTTGAGGCCGCGAACTTGGTCAGCAACCAAGCGGCCTTTTTGTGCAGACAAGCGAACTCCGAATAATTTTGCAGAAACTTGCATCATTGCCCTCTTTATTTCTTCGCGGGAGCCGCGACTTTTTTATCGCCGGGGTGACCCTTGAACGTACGGGTGTGCGAAAACTCACCAAGCTTATGGCCAACCATGTTCTCAGATATATATACCGGAATGTGTTGTTTGCCGTTGTGTACCGCAATTGTTAAGCCGACGAAATCCGGCAACACGGTGGAGCGACGCGACCACGTTTTGATTGGTCGCTTATCCTTGGTTGCCTGAGCAGTCTCAATTTTCTTGATTAAATGGCCGTCAACGAACGGGCCTTTTTTAACAGAACGTGCCATATGAGTTTCCCTTATTTCGCGCGGCGACGGACAATCATGACATCCGTACGCTTATTCTTGCGGGTTCGATAACCCTTGGATTGTTGACCCCACGGGCTAACCGGAGGCTGACCAGCGGCGGTCTTGCCACCACTACCGCCATGGGGGTGGTCGACTGCATTCATCACTACACCACGAACTGTCGGACGGACACCGCGCCAACGCATAGCGCCCGCCTTGCCAATTGATTCGAGGTTGTGCTCTTCATTGCCAACATCGCCGATGGTCGCGCGACAATCTACGTGCACTTTGCGAATCTCTCCCGAACGCAGACGCAACTGCGCGTAACTACCTTCGCGGGCTAGAAGTTGCACGGAGGTTCCCGCCGAGCGTGCGAGTTGCGCGCCTTTACCCGGTAACATTTCGATGCAATGAATGGTTGTGCCAACCGGGATATTGCGCAGTGGGAGCGTATTGCCAGGTTTGATCGGGGCCTCCGGACCACTAATTAATTCCATTCCTACGGTAATCCCTTTTGGCGCAATAATGTAACGCCGCTCGCCGTCGCGATAGCACAACAACGCAATGTGAGCAGTGCGGTTAGGATCATGCTCAATGCGCTCGACCTTTGCGATAATCCCATCTTTATCACGGCGAAAATCAACCATGCGGTAATGCTTTTTATGACCACCGCCTTGATGACGCGTGGTGATATGGCCATTGTTATTGCGTCCGGAGCCCCGTGTTTGGCTTTCCGTCAACGCTGCAAACGGCGCGCCTTTGTGCAAACCGGGAGTAACGACGCGAATTACTGCGCGACGTCCCGGTGAAGTAGGTTTTAGTTTTACGAGTGCCATGAATATTTCCTCTATTCGCCGGTAAAGGTGATTTCTTGGCCGGCTTTTATCGAAACAAACGCGCGCTTGGTGTCTCCCCGTTTTCCAATGAAACGGCCGAAGCGCTTAGTCTTACCCATGGTGTTAGATACGCGCACACCGGTGACTTCAACTTTGAACATCAACTCAACCGCAGCCTTAATCTCGGGCTTAGTCGCATCTGGTATGACTTCGAAAATAACTTGATTGTACTTGTCGGCAACATAGGTACTCTTTTCGGAGATCACGGGGACGGCGAGAATTTGCGTCAATCGTTCTTGAGTCGGTTGGGCGGTCATACCAATACCTCTTCCATCTTCTTAACAGCATCGCGCGTCATTAGCACTTTTGAGTAGCGCACCAAATTAACCGGATCCGCATGACCCACTTCAAGTACCAATACATTCGGTAAATTGCGCGCCGACAGAAACAAATTGTCGTCAGTTTGGCCGACAATAATCAGCACATTGTCCAAGCCCATGCTTTTTAGCTTCTGCGCCAGTTGTTTGGTTTTGGGCGCATCAAGCGTGAGATTCTCAACAACCGACAAACGGCCCTCGCGGACGAGTTGCGATAGTATCGAACAAATGCCAGCGCGGTACATTTTCTTGTTCAGTTTATGACTGAAATTCTCATCGGGGCTATTGGGGAAAATCTTACCACCACCACGCCACAAGGGACTTGATGCCATACCAGCACGCGCGCGGCCCGTACCCTTTTGTCGCCACGGCTTACGGGTGGATTTCGCCACGTCGCTTCGCCCTTTCTGGGCGCGAGTACCGAGCCGTGCATTTGCTTGATAGGCCGTCACGACTTGGTGAATCAATGACTCATTAAATTCGCGCCCAAACAAGTCATCGGAAGCCGCGAAATTTGCAATGGCCTCACCTTTATCATTTATTAGTTTGAGTTCCATTACGCCCCCGCTTTCACTGCAGGATGAACGGTGACGTGACCGCCCTTGGAGCCGGGTACAGCACCTTTCACCAAGAGTAATTGACGCTGCATGTCGATGCGCACGATTTCAAGATTCTGCGTGGTGCGCGTAACGGCCCCCATATGACCAGACATGCGTTTTCCGGGGAAAACACGACCGGGATCTTGCGCCATGCCGATCGAGCCAGGGACGTTGTGCGAACGTGAGTTGCCGTGACTTGCGCGACCAGATTTAAAGTTATAACGCTTGATCGTTCCAGCGAAACCTTTACCCTGCGTGACGCCAGTAACATCGATCATCTGCCCAACCTTGAACACGTCGAGAGCGATAACAGAGCCTGGTTTGAGCGTTGCCATTTGGTCCGCGGATGGCGTAAATTCGCCGAGCATACTTCCCGCTTCCACACCGGCTCGAGCAAAGTGCCCAGCTTGCGCCTTGGTAACGCGGTTGACGCCACGTTTACCAAACGCAACCTGCACGGCGGCATAGCCATCGACTTCCGGAGTCTTAATCTGAGTGACCCGATTGTTGGAAACATCGAGCACGGTGACCGGGACGGCGCTACCGTCGTCCGTGAAAATACGTGTCATGCCGACCTTGCGGCCGACTAATCCTAAGCTCATGTTCTTACCCTTTTGAAAGGTGCCGATTACAATTGATCGGCGCTAAATTTAGTGACGGTAAACCGTCCTCTTAGCAAATCTTATAACTTAATTTCTACGTCTACGCCCGCGGGCAAATCCAGTTTCATCAACGCGTCGACGGTTTTGTCTGTTGGGTCAACTATGTCCATCAGTCTCAGATGCGTGCGAATTTCGAACTGATCACGGGACGTTTTATTCACATGCGGTGAACGCAACACGTCAAAACGCTCGATACGAGTTGGCAATGGAACCGGCCCTTTTACGACTGCGCCGGTGCGTTTCGCTGTCTCGACTATTTCAAGCGCCGACTGGTCGATCAAACGATAGTCAAATGCCTTAAGTCGAATGCGGATTTTCTGATGCTGAATTGTTTGCGCCATTTAATTTTCCAATCACTCAATAATTTTCGCCACAACGCCGGCGCCGACAGTCCGGCCACCTTCACGAATCGCAAAGCGTAAGCCTTCTTCCATCGCGATCGGTTGGATTAGCACGACGGTGATGCTGATGTTGTCCCCAGGCATAACCATCTCGGCGCCGGCCGGTAGTTCAATGCTACCCGTGACGTCGGTGGTGCGAAAGTAAAACTGCGGTCGGTAACCCGGGAAGAACGGGGTGTGGCGCCCGCCCTCTTCTTTGCTCAGGACGTAGATCTCAGCAGTGAACTTGGTGTGCGGGGTGATGCTGGCGGGTTTAGCCAGCACTTGGCCGCGCTCGACTTCTTCGCGCTTGGTGCCACGTAGGAGTACGCCGACATTGTCGCCAGCCTGGCCTTGGTCGAGCAGCTTGCGGAACATTTCTACACCGGTGCAGACGGTCTTGAGGGTGGGCTTTAAGCCTACAATCTCGATCTCTTCACCGACTTTGACGATGCCGCGCTCAATTCTTCCCGTCACTACCGTTCCCCGTCCGGAGATGCTGAAGACGTCTTCGACAGGCATCAAAAACGGGCCATCCAGGGCGCGCTTGGGCTGGGGGATGTAGGTGTCTAGGGCTTCGGCCAGCCTGAAGATGCTGCCTTCGCCCATCTCGGAGGTGTCGCCTTCCATGGCCATTTTGGCGCTACCAATGACAATCGGCGTTTGGTCGCCCGGAAATTCGTATTTGTCTAGGAGTTCGCGCACTTCCATTTCGACCAGTTCTAGCAGCTCCTTGTCGTCGACCATGTCGGCTTTGTTCATGTAGACGATG
>JANNFT010000274.1:0-7532 GCA_031380185.1 Pseudomonadota bacterium | reverse complement strand
AAAAACCCACCATGTGACCGAGCTGGTCAACATGGCCGTCGAGAACCAAATAGACGGCGCCAATCGCCTCCGTAAACAAGAGCTTATCTTCGCGTTACTAAAAAATCAGGCAAAACGCGGCGAGAGTATTTTTGGCGAGGGTACGCTTGAGGTGCTGCAAGACGGCTTCGGGTTTTTGCGTTCGCCGGATACCTCATATCTCGCCAGCCCGGACGATATTTACGTCAGCCCGTCGCAAATTCGCCGCTTTAATCTTCACACCGGCGATTCGATCGAAGGCGAAATTCGTATTCCGAAAGATGGCGAGCGTTATTTCGCGTTGGTTAAAGTCGACACCGTCAACGGCGAGGCGCCGGAGATATCGAAAGGAAAAATCCTTTTCGAGAACTTAACGCCGCTGCATCCAACCGAACCGCTTAAGCTGGAGCGGGACATCAAGTCGGAAGAGAACATAACCGGACGCATCATCGACATCATTGCGCCGATCGGCAAGGGCCAGCGCGGCCTGCTCGTCTCGCCGCCCAAAGCGGGCAAGACGGTGCTCATGCAGCACGTTGCCCACGCCATCGCCGCCAATCATCCCGAAGTGCACCTGATGGTGCTGCTGATCGACGAGCGGCCGGAAGAAGTGACGGAGATGACGCGCACGGTCAAGGGCGAAGTCGTCGCGTCCACATTCGACGAACCGGCGACGCGCCATGTGCAGGTGGCGGAGATGGTGATCGAAAAAGCCAAGCGCCTGGTCGAGCACAAAAAAGATGTGGTGATTCTGCTCGATTCCATCACGCGCTTGGCACGTGCCTACAACACCGTGGTGCCCGCATCGGGCAAAGTGTTGACCGGCGGCGTTGACGCCAACGCGCTACAGCGCCCTAAACGCTTCTTCGGCGCCGCACGTAACATCGAAGAAGGTGGTTCACTCACCATAATCGCCACCGCGTTGATCGAAACCGGATCGCGCATGGACGACGTGATCTACGAAGAATTCAAGGGTACCGGCAATATGGAAATCCATATGGATCGGCGCATGGCGGAAAAACGTATTTATCCCGCGATCAACGTAAATCGTTCCGGCACGCGCCGCGAAGAGTTGCTGATCGAAAAAGAAGTGTTGCAAAAAATTTGGGTGCTGCGGAAATTGCTTTATCCCATGGACGATCTTGAAGCAACGGAGTTTCTGTTGGACAAAGTCAAGGCGACCAAGAGTAATAACGATTTCTTTGATTCCATGCGCCGCGGCTAGCTTTTCCTAACCACCAACCCCGAGCCGCTAGTTTTTATGTCTGAAAAAGTCATCAAATCCGACAAAGAATGGGCGGCTATGTTGACGCCGATGCAGTACAAAGTCACGCGCAAACACGCCACCGAACCTGCGTTCAGCGACGGTTATCACGACAGCAAAGAACCGGGTACTTACAACTGCATCTGCTGCGGCAATCCACTATTTAGCGCCGAAACCAAGTTCGATTCCGGCACCGGCTGGCCGAGCTATTGGCAGCCCCTATCCCCCGATAGCGTCGCTGAAAAAACAGACGATAGTTTTTTCATGCGCCGCACCGAAGTATTGTGCAGCCGTTGCGATGCCCATCTCGGCCACGTGTTCGAGGACGGCCCCGCGCCGACCGGGTTGCGTTACTGTATGAATTCGGCAGCACTCAAACTCGACAAAAATAAATAGTGATCCGGCTTGCTGTCGTTCCCGCCGTCGGCTGGGGATAGATTACGCTTTGCGCAAAGCATCATATAATCCCGTTTTAATTCATTTATTTCGAGCCGCACCGGCGCGAATCGAGACAACATGCAGATGAACGACCCGCTCGCAAAATACAATACCGACGACCTGCGAATTAAAGAAATCAAAGAGCTTTCGCCGCCGGGTCATATCCTGCGCGAGTTTCCGCTATCGCCTGCGGCTGCCGAAACCACGTTCGAAGCACGGCAAGCGATTCATCGCATTTTGCATGGCGCCGACGATCGTTTGCTGGTGGTAATTGGCCCTTGTTCGATTCATGACGTCAACGCGGCGCAAGAATATGCGTCGCGATTAGTTGAGAAAAAGCGGGCGCTGGATAGAGATTTAGTCGTGGTCATGCGCGTCTATTTCGAGAAGCCTCGCACCACGGTCGGTTGGAAAGGGCTGATCAACGATCCCGATCTCGACGGTAGTTTTCAGATCAACAAAGGTCTGCGCGCGGCGCGACGTTTGCTGCTGGAACTGAACGAACAAGGCATGCCCGCCGCGACCGAGTATCTCGACATGATTTCGCCGCAATATGTCGCTGACCTGATCAGTTGGGGCGCCATTGGCGCGCGCACTACCGAGAGCCAAGTGCATCGTGAGCTGGCGTCGGGATTGTCGTGCCCGGTTGGTTTTAAGAACGGCACCGACGGCAATCTCAAAATCGCCGTCGATGCGATTCGCGCGTCACAAGGCGCTCATCATTTTCTATCGGTTACGAAAGCGGGACATTCCGCTATCGTTTCGACGACGGGCAACGAAGATACGCACATCATTTTGCGCGGTGGCAAACAACCGAATTACGACGCGGCGAATGTCGCAACCGCGGCGCAGGAACTCGCTAAGGCCGGCCTCGCAGCGCGAGTAATGATCGACATGAGCCACGCCAACAGTTCGAAGGAATACGCGCGGCAAATGGCCGTCGCCGATGATATTGCGGCGCAAATTTCTGGCGGTGACGATCGCATTTTCGGTGTGATGGTCGAGAGTCATTTGCATCCCGGCCGCCAAGATTTAACGCCGGGCAAAGAACTCGCCTACGGCCAAAGTATTACCGACGCCTGCATTGGCTGGGACGACAGCGCCGCGATGTTGCAGACGTTGGCGGCAGCGGTGCGCGCGCGGCGCCTCGCTCAAGCAAGTAGCGCGGCATAACGCGTATCACCCGCAAAAATTATTGTTTACAGTACCGTGTCTGGGGCCTTTGCTGCGCTTGGTTCCTGGCGATGCATGCCGTGGCCGGGTGGCCTGAGGCCAAAGCCGCACCGCTATTGGCTCGTGGCGATGATGGTTATGTAGTTCAACTGCAGAAATCCGCGCAGCGCATCATCTCTCTCGCGCCGCATTTAACCGAACTCGTCTACGCCGCCGGCGCCGGCGACAAGTTGATCGCCGTCAGCGCCTACAGCGATTTTCCCGATGCGGCCAAGGCGCTGGCGCAAGTCGGCGATGCGTCGAATCTTGACCTTGAGCGCATTGTCATGCTGAAACCCGATTTGGTGCTCGCGTGGAAAAGTAATGTCAGTCCCTTTGCCGTCGAGCGCTTACGTCGCTTCGGCATTTCCGTTTATGTCACTGAAACCCGCCGCCTTGCCGGCGTTCCGCTGCTGCTGCGCAGCATTGGTTTGCTCGCCGGGAGCGCGAATGTTTCCGAAGCGGCGGCGCAACAGTTTGAGACTCAAGTGCAGAAAATGGCGTCGGCAGCGCAAGGAAAAACGCTCGTTCCGACCTTCATCGAAATCTGGCACGATCCGCTTCTCAGCGTCAATGGCGCGCACATCATCAGCGACGTGGTGGCGTTATGCGGTGGCCGCAACATTCTCGCGAATGTGGCGCTATTGACCCCGAGCATCGGCCTGGAAACCTTGCTGGAAGCTGATCCTGGCGCGATCATCGGCGGCGGTTCGGCGGCGCGCGAAGCGGATTTTCAGCGTGCTTGGGCGCGCCATCGCGGACTAAAAGCAGTGCGTGAGCAAAATATTTTCTACGTGAATCCTGATTGGATTCAGCGCGCGACGCCGCGGATTTTGTTTGGCGCTAAAGTGGTTTGCGATGGCTTGAATGTGGCGCGGCGAAGCAACTTTGCCGGGCGGTGTTGCAACGGGTTGGAATCGAAGTTTCGTCGTCCCCGCGAAGGCGGGGACCAAGCGTCGTTAGACTAAAGACACTGGATTCCCGCCTGCGCGGGAATGACGAGCTAGGTAATTTTTCGCGGTGAGCTTAGCGACCGCGCGGATCGTCGCTCGGATTAATGTAAGTTATCCCACTCTGCGGCCCTTCGCCGCTTTCTTGAATGATCACCTCTTCATTCTTGGTGGCGCTGAAATGGCCGGTGTTCGCCGGCGTGAAATAAAAGGTCCCGGCCGGGAACGCCTGCAGTTTCGACTCGTCGAACGTGTCGCCGATAGCGGAATAATAGGTTCCTTTTAGTACGGTAACCGTGCGAGCATCGGGGTGTTTATGCGGCGGCAATTTGTAGCCGGGTGGAAATTTTGCGCGAAAAATGAACGGCCCCGGTTTATTCGGCGCGCCATAAATCATCATGAATTGCATCGTCGGCGGAACCGTAGGATTGACGATCCACTTTTCCTGGCCGAGCGCAACGCTGGGTATCAGATTTGCATCTTCCGCGAGCAACAGCGCACTTAGACATGCCACAGTTATTCCACAAAACCATCGCCGTGCGTTAGTCATCGCTCTGTCCTCAAATTCGCGCGCTTGGAAATTCCAAGCTCGTATTACAATCAGGGAAAATGTTTTGCAACTGATAACCGAAATATAACAAAATAGCACCCAAAATGTCATGTCTGATACAGACCAATTTTCGGAGAATCGATGAAATTGATTGTCGTAGGAATTTTAGCAGCGGCGCTGGCCGGATGTGTATCGTTGCCGCCGGCCAGCGCGCCTGCCACGGTGTCTGCGCCGTATGGCACGGCCAAATTCACCCCGTACGCCGACATCGATGATGTGAAGCAGCTCAAAGCCGTTTATGATTTCTATTTTCCCGATCCCAACGGCGTGCCGTTGGTGCTTTCGAGCATTGCATCATTAATGGCGCAAACGGCGGAATTTGGTCCGCATGAGTTTGAGCCGCTCAAGATTGTTGTCGTTTCCCACGGGCCCGAGCTGGTGGTATTCGCGAAGCGCAACTATGGCAAATACAAGGACATCGTCGATCGCGCCGCAAGCTTAGCGCAGCAGGGTGTAAAGTTCGAGATTTGCCGCGGCGCCGCGGCGTCGTTAAATTTCGAGCCCGAGGATTTTCACGGCTTCGCGACCGTCGTCCCTTCTGGTCCCTACGCGTTGACCTACTGGCAGATGAAGGGTTATGGGTTAATTCCCGGCGGCTTGACCATTCCGCAGCGTTATACCAATGAGTTCAACAAAAACGACCTCCCGCCGAAGCGCGGCAATACCGCCCCAGGGACTAGTGCTGGTATCAAGCGTAGCGCGGGCGTTAAGTTCTATGGCGACTCCGCCGCCGCAAACGAATAATTGCCGGTGCTTATGCCCCGCCTGATCAATTCAACGATGGCAGCCATAGTGCGACTTGCGGAAAGCTGAGAACCAGCAGTAACACCGCCGCTTGCAACAAAATAAACGGCCAAAGCGAAGCGAAAATTTGATTGAGCGTGATGCCCGCGGGCGCAACGCCTTTCAGGTAAAACGCCGCCGGCCCGAATGGTGGCGAGAGATATGAAATCTGCATGTTCAAGCAAAACAGTACGCCAAACCAAACCGGATCGTAACCCAGTTGTTTGACTATCGGAACGAAGATCGGCATGGTCAGCAAGCATATACCGACCCAATCCATGATGCAGCCGAGCACGACCAGGATCAACATCATCAACAATATAATCGCGATTGGCGGCACGTCGAGTCCGGTCATAAGGGCACTGACGAACGCCGCGCCGCCGGCGAGATTGTAGACGCCGATCATGGCCGTCGCGCCGAATGACAGCCATAGCAACATGCCGCAAGCGCGCAAGGTTTGGTCGGCGGATTGGCGCACCATCTTCCACGTCAAATCGCCACGGATCGCCGAGGCGATCAACGTGCCGACTACGCCCATTCCCGCCGCTTCGGTGACCGAAGCGATGCCGCTATAAATAGTGCCCAACACCGACGCCATCACTAACATCGGCAATAACAATCCCCTCAGCATGCGTATCTTTTGTCCAAGCGCTATATCGCGCTCGTGCGCCGGGGCGGGGGGGCCGAGTTTTGGATCAAGTTGGCAACGGATGAAGATGTATATCATGTACATCGCCGACAGAATCAGGCCGGGTACGATATTGGCGGTGAACAGATCTCCGATCGGAACGTTAACCGTTAGTCCATAGATGACCAGCACGATCGATGGCGGAATCATCGTGCCGAGCGAGCCGCCGGCGCAAATGGTTCCAATCGCAAGTTTTTGGTCGTAGCCCAGGCGCAACATCTGTGGCAGCGCGATCAAGCCGAGCAGCACAATCTCGCCACCGATAATGCCGGTCATTGCGCCCATGATGGTGGCCGCCACCATGGTTTGAATCGCCAGTCCGCCCGGCAGTTTGCCGGCCCAAACGCGCATCGCGTCGAACAAATCCCTGGCGACACCGGAACGTTCCATCAGCGACGCCATCATGATGAACATCGGCACCGACACCAGCACGTACTCGTTCATGAAGCTGTAGATGCGGCTGGCGATTAGTTGTAATCCGCCTTCGCCGAACAGTACCAATGCGAACACAATGGCGATGAGTCCGGTGACGAATGCCAGCGGCAGACCGAGCAGCAGCAGCACGATCATGGAACCAAACATGAGCGCCGTGAGCGTACCGATGTCCATCAAAGGCGTTTAAAGTCGGCGATGACGTGAAACAATGTTTGCAGCGCCATGAATGCGGCGACGCTAGCGAACAGCGTTTTAATAAATACCGGAATCGGCCAATTCAGCGCCGTGCCGGATTGCTCCATAAAGCTAATGGAATCGGCTGCTTGCTGAAAGGTGGCGATGCAGAGCACGATGAAAAACACCAAGGTCAACAGTGATACGAGAACCTGCGCGCGACTGCGCCACAGCGGTGAGAAGCGCTCGGCTGCGACGCTGATAATGATGTGGCTGCGATGCTGATGGACGTAAGGGCCGCCGAGCAAGAATGCAGCAGCACAGAGCATGACGCTCAGCTCATGGCTCCAGATCGTCGGCGCGTTGAAGAAGTAACGGGAAACGACTTCGTAGGCAATCATTGCGACGACTATCAGAAAAAAGTAACAAGCGACGGCGCCGATTGCGCTTACTATGGGTTGGAGTTTTTGTTCAAGCACGTATAACGCCTAAGGTCGAACATGAAAGATTGTGTCGTTCCCGCGAAAGCGGGAAACCATAGTGTGTCTGCAACTTAACTGACATCACTATTGCTTAAGCCGAACGGATTCCTGCCTTCGCGGGAATGACACCGGGGAAAGTTTTGATGTTCTAGTCAAGCATCCCCGCTTTTTTCAGAAACGCGACCTGCGAATCGTTGATTTTCTTCGCCATCGCGCTGCGATCCGCGTATTGCTTCCACACTTCGCGGGCAACGTTGCGAAATTTGCGCCGCTCTTCGACGCTCCAAGCGATCGGTTCGATGCCTAGCGTCTTCGCTTGCCGTGCAATCTTTTCGTCCTCGGCGCGGCTACGCGCAACAAGTTGCCGCGAGAATTCTTTTACCGCCGATTCCAACAGCGTTTTCAAGTCTTCGGGCAGGGTATTCCACTTCTTCATGTTGATCGAGATTTCCGCCATTCCCATCGAGTGGAATCCAGG
>JANNFT010000240.1:0-7903 GCA_031380185.1 Pseudomonadota bacterium | reverse complement strand
ATCTCATCAAGACGCTGGAGCATGTGGACATGGTGCTGGACCTCTACGATGGCGAGCGGCATGGTCACCTGGTGGGGATTCTCAACCACGATCCCAAGACGCTGGTTGGTAGCTTCGCATCGCTTGCTACTTGGATGCAGGGCTACCCGGATCGGGCGGCGCGGATGAGCGATGAAGCGGTCGCGCACGCACGCCGGCGTGGTCACCCCTTCGACCTCGGTTGGGCGCTGACCCTCGGAGCGGACGCAGTCGATTATCGCTGTGAGCCTGTGGAACTGCGCAAGCGTGCTGAAGAATGTGCGCGGCTGGGTCGGGAGAACAGCATGCCCGTGCTGTGGGCGCTTCTGGCGCCAGCCCACTACGGCATCGCGCTCATTCGTGAAGGCAGAGCCGCCGAAGGCATCCCGGCCCTGAAAGCAGGTATGGCGATCTGGGATTCCATTGGTGGCAAGAGTTGGAGCCCCTACGCCAAATCGGTTCTTGCCGAGGGCATGGCGCTGACCGGCGACATCGACAATGCCCTGCTCCTGATCGACGAGCAGATCGCGCAGGTCGAACGCCCCGGCTGGGCGGAGCGCATCCACTACGCCGAGATCTTGCGGCTGAAAGGCTGGATGCTCTCGCTGAAAGGCGACCTCCAAGGTGCTGAGAAATACTACCTCGCCTCGCTCGACTGGGCGCGCGAGCAGCAGGCGAAGTCCTGGGAATTACGCACCTCGACCAGCCTCGCGCGACTGTGGCAATCACAGGGTAAACGCAAAGAGGCACTCGATCTGCTAAAGCCGGTCTACGATTGGTTCACCGAAGGCTTCGATACGAAAGATTTGATCGAAGCGAAAGCGCTGCTTGAGGAGTTGGCACAATGATTACCAGTGACCGAATGTAATGCAATGCAAAGACAAGTTCGACGCCCGTTCGCACACCAAGCTGTCATTCCCGCGAAGGCGGGAATCCAGTGTCTCTCGTAAAAGTCTCTGGGTCCCCGCCTTCGCGGGGACGACGACTTAAGGGGCAATGGAATGCGACTTCACACTATCGTGCTCAATGGATTCCCGGCTTCGCGGGGAATGACCGGGTGGTCTACGGGGTGGCCTTGGGCCAGGGCTACAAGAAGAGAGGGTTGCCACGTCTCAACCATAAACCGGCCCGCACCGGGTGGGCGGCTGGCCTTCGGTCACGCGCCTCTTGGCAAACCTAAACAAAATGTAGGTTGGGTTGAGGCACGAAACCCAACATCACTTCGTAATCGCAAACCTGTTGGGCTTCGTTCCTCACCCCAACCTACGCGCTGGATGGTGGATTACGCAAAAGTTTACTCACAAGAAAACTTGTTGCATAATACTATCCGATCCCATCGTCGTATTACGCACCGTAAATGCCCTATCGCCTGCTGCGCTTCGCGCTTTCCTCCAAGCACCCCGAGCCGCGCATGTTTCGTTCCCATGATTCGCTCAAATCGAGCTATGACGTGGTCATCATCGGCGCGGGCGGACATGGCCTTGCAGCGGCGTACTACTTCGCGCGGGATCACGGCATCACCAATATCGCGGTGCTGGAAAAGGGTTATATCGGCGGCGGTAACACCGGACGTAATACGACGATCATCCGCTCCAATTATCTAACGCCCGAAGGTGTCGCGTTCTACGATCAAAGCGTCAAACTCTGGCAGGACCTCTCTGCGGAATTCGACCTTAATTTATTTTATTCCACCCGCGGCCACTTTACTTTGGCGCATACGGATTCCGCGATGCGCACCACGCGCTGGCGCGCGGAGGTGAACAAACATTTGGGCGTCGATAGCGAAGTCGTGTACGCCGACGATGTGCAAAAGGCCTGTCCGCAAATGGACATTACCTGTGCCGGTAACGCTCCTATACTCGGCGCGCTTTACCATGCACCCGGCGCCATCGCCCGCCATGACGCGGTGGCCTGGGGCTATGGGCGCGGGGCGGATCAGCGCGGCGTGGAAATTCATCAAAAAACCGAAGTGCTGGGCATCGACGTAGAGGCCGGTGAGATTAAAGGCGTGACGACCAATCGCGGCTATATTTCCACACGCAAAGTGCTGTGCGCCGTCGCCGGTTCCACGCCGCGCATCACCCAGATGCTCTACATCCGCACCCCGCTATACATTCATCCGCTGCAAGCCATGGTCACCGAACCGATGAAGCCATGGCTTGACCCAATCTTCGTATCCGGAAGTTTGCATGTGTACGTCAGCCAATCCGCACGTGGCGAGTTGGTGATGGGTGCGTCGCTCGATCCGTACGAAGTGCAGAACACGCGCTCGACCTTCGATTTCGTCGAAGGCCTGGCGTCGCATATGCTCGATATGTTCCCATTCCTATCGAACGCGAAAATCAATCGTCAATGGGCCGGCTTGGCAGACATGACGCCGGACTTCGCGCCTATCATGGGCAAGACTCCGGTGAAAGGTTTTTACCTCGATTCCGGCTGGGGAACCTGGGGTTTCAAGGCGACTCCGGTGTCTGGCAAAACCATGTCTTACACCGTGGCGAAAGACGAGAACCACGAACTAATCCGTGGCTTCACGCTGTCGCGTTTCAAAGATTTCAAACTCACCGGCGAAAAAGGAGCAGCCAGTGTCGGGCACTGAGCTTTCACTCGTCGCCCTTCACCCTTAACCGCCTTTGCAATGAAGCTGCTGCGCTGCCCAATTAACGGCCCACGCCCGGTCTCGGAATTTTTCTACTGGGGCGAGATGCGCGCCATGCCGGACCCGAATGTCGCCGATGACGCGCAGTGGGCCGATTACGTTTTTAACCGTAACGGCGCGCCCGGCATCAAGAAAGAATGGTGGCACCACATGCCCAGCGGCGTTTGGTTCGTCGTCGAGCGTGATACCGAACGCGACGACGTAAAGCGCACTTATTTGTACGGCCAGGAGAGCGCGTGAGCAAACGCCTGCCCGCCGTCGCCGGAGAATGGATCGATCGCAACCAACCGATTGAATTTACTTTCGAGGGCCAACACTATTCCGGATTCGCCGGCGACACCATTTCCAGTGCGTTGCATGCCGCGGGCGTTCACGCGATGGGTCGCAGCTTTAAGCACCATCGTTTACGCGGCATCCTGTCGATGGCGAATCACGACATCAACAGCATGATGCAAGTGGGTGAAAGACTAAACCTTCGCGCCGACGTCACGCCGATCGAGCGTGGCATGAACGCGATCGCGATTAATACTCGCGGAGGATTGCGCGCGGATCGCCTCGCGATCATGGATAAGCTCTCGGCATTCCTGCCGGTCGGTTTTTACTACAAAGCGTTTCATACGCCGAAGTCGTTTTTTCCTAAATGGGAACGAACCATACGCAACGCCTCGGGCCTCGGTGAAATAAAATTCGATACCCCGCGCATCAAAACGCCCAAGCGCTACGACTTCTGCGATGTATTAGTTATCGGCGCCGGCCCGTCGGGATTAGCGGCGGCGATCGCCGCTGCCGACGCCGGCGCGGACGTAGTCGTAGTCGATGAAAATGCGCGGCCCGGCGGCAGCCTCACATTTCAGCGCGGCGCCGATGCGCACGTCGACAATGCGCGGTGGGAGTTAATCAGCGCTGTGCGCTCACGACGGAATATTCGATTGATATTGGCCACGGAAGCAGCGGGTTACTACGGCGACCATTGGGTTCCACTGGTGGATAAAGAAAAGATCTCCAAAATGCGCGCCCGCAGCGTGATCGCCGCGACCGGCGCGTTCGAGCAACCGGCGGTATTTCGCAACAACGACTTGCCGGGCATTATGCTGGCGTCCGCCGCGCAACGCTTGATTTATCGATATGGTGTTAAACCTTTCGAGCGCGTCGTCGTACTCGCCGCGAATACCGAAGGCTACCGCGCCGTACTCGATTTTCATACTCAAGGGGTCAAAGTCGCCGCACTGGTAGATTTGCGCGCGCAAGCAGAGTCCTCGGAATTCGCGGAGAAAGTCCGGCAGGCGGGTGTTAAGTTGCTGCAGGGCTATTGCATTTACGAGGCGCTCGTGAATCGCGCAAAAGACCATGTCGAAGCGGTGGTCGTATGTCCGATTTCGGCGAGTGGCAACGCGCAGCCTGGCGCCGCACTGACCATCTTCTGCGACGGCGTCGCGATGAGCGTCGGCTTTACGCCAGCGCTGAATTTACTTTACCAAGCCGGAATGAAAGCGCGTTACGATCAACGAATCGAACAATTCGTTCCCGGCGAACTAGTGGCCGGTGTATTTGCCGCGGGACGCGCCAATGGCATCTACTCGCTGCAAAGCAAAATACGTGACGGCGAACGCGCCGGGCTGGAAGCCGCGCGCTACTTGGGTCTTGGCACGCCGATCGGGCCTGTGGTGGTGCCCGCCGAGACCTCGTCCCCAACCCATCCGTACCCGATCATCGATCACCCAAAAGGAAAAAATTTCGTTGATTTCGACGAAGATATTCAAGTCAAGGATTTTGTAAATGCCGCACAAGAGGGTTTTGACAACATCGAATTGATGAAGCGCTACACCACGGTCGGCATGGGTCCGAGCCAAGGCAAGCACTCGAACATGAATGCGATTCGCATCTTGGCGAAAATCACCGGCAAATCGATTCAGGAAGTCGGCACTACGACTGCGCGGCCATTCTTCCATCCGGCGCCGTTATCGCATTTGGCCGGGCGCAGTTTTAATCCCGAGCGCGTTACGCCGATGCACGATCGCCACGTCACGCTCAATGCAAAGCTCATGCAGGCAGGCGTGTGGCTACGGCCCGAGTACTATCATGTCAGCGGCAAAAGCAAAGACCAAGCCGTGAGCGACGAAGTCCGCGCCATCCGCCAAAGCCTAGGTCTAATCGACGTCGGTACGCTTGGCAAACTCGAGGTGTACGGCGTTGATGCCGCGGAATTTTTAGAACGCATCTACACCGGCCGCTTTGCCAACCTGAAAGCCGGCATGACGCGTTACGCAGTGATGTGCGACGAATCCGGCGTGATGATCGACGACGGCGTTGTTGCACGCTTAGCCGATCAGCAATTTTATTTTACGACCACGACAACGGGGTCGGCCACCGTGTACCGCGAGCTGACGCGCCTCAACACGATGTGGCGTTTGAATGTCGGCATCGTAAACGTCACCGGCCACTTTGCGGCCGTGAATCTTGCTGGTCCGCATTCTCGCAGCGCGTTACAAGGGCTCGCGGATTTCGATGTGTCCGAGGCCGGTTTCCCCTATCTCGGTGTCCGCGAAGGTCATGTCAGCGGCATACCGGCACGATTGATGCGCGTCGGATTTGTCGGCGAGCTCGGTTACGAAATCCACGTGCCGGCGGAATACGGCGCCGCGTTATGGGACGTGCTGATGGATGCCGGCAGGCCGTTTGGCATTCGCCCGTTCGGTGTCGAAGCCCAACGCCTGCTGCGCTTGGAAAAAGGCCATGTCATTGTCGGCCAGGACACCGACGGTTTGACGACCCCTTTTGAAGCCGCATCAAGCTTCGCGGTAAAAATGGACAAGCCATTCTTCATCGGCCAACGCAGTCTGAAAATCATCCAAGCCAAACCGTTGCGGCAAAGCTTAGTGGCGTTTGTGTTGGACAACTCCTACAGTGGCGCAACGCCAAAAGAGTGCCATTTGGTCATTGATCGTGGCGACATGGTGGGCCGCGTCACCAGTGTCGCGTTCAGCGAAGCCTTGGGACAAGTAATCGGACTCGCTTACGTCACGCCGGAACTTGCGAACATCGGCGCAAAAATACAGATACGCATCGATGGCGGCGCGATGGTTGAAGCGACCATTGTCAAGCCACCGTTTTACGATGCCGAGGGCGCGCGCCAAAAAAGCGCTGCCATCGCCACGACCAAGGCGGCTGCATGAACGCGCCGCTGCGAACCAGTCCGTTGCACAGCGCAATGTCAAAGCTGACCTCGCAGTGGAAGTCGATTAATCAAATGCAAGTCGCAACTGGCATTGGCACGGCGAATGAGGAACACGAAAAACTTAAGTCAATCGCCCTCACCGACCTCTCGCATCGAAAGCGCTGCGGACTGAAAGGCGCAAACGCCGAGGCCTGGCTTAAATCTATCGACATCGAGCCGCCGGCTGGAATCAACCAATGGGCGCCACTCGGCGCGTGCAGCCTAATCGCTCGGCTCGCCAGCAGCGAATTTTTGCTCGAAGATAATGTCGGACAAAATTATGCCGATCGCGTCCGAACACAGTTGGGCCGCGGCGCTCCCGGCGTTACGCCGGTATTGCGGCAAGACGCCGAAATTGCCCTCGCCGGTCCGCGCGTGAATGAGCTTTTGTTGCAGACGTGTAGTGTGAATTTCACCGCGCTCGATCTCGCTTCCCGCCCGATCGTGATGACATCGATAATCGGTGTGTCGGTGTTGCTCATTCCCGGCGCCTGGCGTGGCGCACCGCTATATCAGATTTGGTGCGATGGAACCTACGCGCCGTATCTGTGGGATCAACTGCGCAAAATTGCGGAAGAACTCGGCGGCGGCGCGGTCGGATTAGATGCATTGTTCGCCGAAAACACGCAATAACATTCAGTCGCTTTTTGAGGGAGATCAAACATGAAGCCAAGCGAAGCAAAAAAGTGGTTAAAGGATAAAAACATCAAGTTCATTTTGGCGCAGTTCGTGGATATCCACGGCGCGGCAAAATCCAAAGCCGTGCCGTCCGGACACTACGATGACCTGGTCGGCGCCGGCGCGGGATTTGCCGGCTTCGCAATGTGGGGTTTCGGCATGGGACCGGAGGGCCCGGACTATATGGCGGTCGGCGAGCCGGGCCGAATTTGCGAACTACCCTGGATGCCCGGTTTCGCGCGCATGGTCTGCGATGGCCACGTGCACGGCAAGCCGTATTCGTTTGATTCCCGTGTGGTGTTAAAACGCCAATTGGAAAAACTGAAAAAGCGCAATTGGACGCTCTACACCGGCATCGAGCCGGAGTTTTTTCTGCTGAAAAAAAACGCGCTTGGTAAGCTTGTTCCCGCCGACGACAGCGACAACCTAGACAAGCCCTGCTACGACTACAAAGGCCTGTCGCGTAGCACGGCATACCTGGAAGAATTAGTCACCGCACTCATGCAAATCGGCCTCGACGTTTATCAGATCGATCACGAAGACGGCAACGGCCAATTCGAGATCAACTATACCTACACCGATTGCCTGACATCGGCGGACCACTTGATCCTGTTCAAAATGGCGGCATCGGAAATCGCGAAGAAACACGGCATGATTTGCACCTTTATGCCCAAGCCGTTCGCCAATCGCACCGGCTCCGGCGGCCACTACCACATGTCGATCGGTGACGGCAAAGTGAAGAATATTTTTCACGACGATTCCGATAAGAACGGTCTTGGCCTGTCTAAAGTCGCCTATCATTTTCTCGGCGGCCTGCTCGCCCACGCGCCGGCGCTAACCGCTATCTGCGCACCGACTGTCAACTCTTACAAACGTCTCGTGGTCGGCCGCGCATTGTCCGGCGCGACCTGGGCGCCGGCCTATGTGGCGTACGGCAACAACAACCGGACGTCGATGGTGCGCATTCCCTATGGCCGTTTGGAAATGCGCTTGCCCGATCTCGGTTCGAATCCGTATCTCGTCACCGCCGCGATCGTCGCTGCGGGGCTGGATGGCGTCGAACGTAAACTTGATCCCGGCGCGCCGAACAACGACAACCTGTATACCTACTCGGCGGCGGACTTGAAGAAGCGCGGTGTGTCAGTGCTGCCGCAAAGCTTGAAGGAATCGATCGACGCGTTGGAAAAAGACAGCGTGGTGTGCGATGCCCTCGGCGCCGAGTTGTCGAAAGAGTACATCGAATTGAAACGCATGGAGTGGGTAGAGTATTCGCGCCACGTGTCGGAGTGGGAATTGAATCGGTATGTGGAGTTCTTTTAATTTGCCAAAAGCGC
>JANNFT010000235.1:0-1801 GCA_031380185.1 Pseudomonadota bacterium | reverse complement strand
CGCTGCTGTTGATGCAAGGAACGGCGGACGCTATAACGGATATCCGTGCTAGCGAAACGTTTTTTGCCGCTGCCGGAAGTACCGATAAAACGTTCAAGCCTTGGCCGGGCATGTATCACGAAACATTAAATGAGATCGATTCCGCGCCGGTTTATCAATCGCTCGTCGATTGGTTGGAACAACGTTTGACGCCAACGCGATAAGGCCTCATTCAGCAAAGGCGTACCATAAAGCGCGTTAGAGAAACCGAACCGACACCGCGCCGAACGCTGTAAAGCGCGATTCGATGTGATCGCCGCGTTTGATTCGATATTGTTTGGTGAACGAGCCGGACATCACGCGCATGCCGGCTTCGAGCGCCACGCCATACTCTGCGAGCTGGTTCGCCAGCCATGTGACCGACGCCAGCGGGTCGCCCATCACCTCGGCGCCGCTGGCGATTTCTTGCGTCACAGCATTCAAAAAAACCTCGACCGATGCCTCGGAGAGGCGCATGGATATTGGCGCTGGGCCTCGGCCACCGGGTAAGCCACGCGGCCAGGCTATTTCCGCGGCAGTGACAAAGTATTTTTGTTGGGCGTTGTCGGCCATCGCTAAAGGTAAATCACTGAAAACGCCGCGGCGCTCTACGATTTCCAAGGCCGGTGCAACCGAAGCAATTGCTTCTCGCGTTTGTTCGATCGAAATGCCGGGCCCACGCAAAGTTTTGCCGATCGTGATACACAGTTCATTTTCCACGGAAGGCTCGATCAAACCGGAAAAATTGAGTTCCACGCCGCTAGCGCGATGGCCACTCTCGAACAACACGCCGAACACCGGCTGATGCACACCCATCTGCTGTTGCATGGCCTTCGCCGTCACACCAACCTTCCAGCCCGCTTGTGTTTCGCCGCCGGCGAGGCGACGCTGCGTGATCGCGAGGTTCACGCGATAGGCGTCGTCCAGAGACAATTTGCCGTGCAGTGGCTCGGGATAATAAACTCCACGCTGTCTGCCGTCCCAAACCAAATCGATTGCGCTATTGATGTCCATTGAACGTTTTTCGAAGGTGATTGCGCATGATAACGTTCTCGGGCAAGCTTACCAAATAATCACAATTGAGGAGTTTGAAATGAGTACTAAGTCCTATTTCTTAATTGGCCTAGCGTGTGTCGCGTTGAGCGCAATCGCTGTCGCCGCCCACGCTGAATTAGTTACCAGCAAAGATTTACCTATGACGCTGGCGATGGAAGCCGCGGCAGAAGCGGCCGCCGTCTGCGAGAAAAGTAACTATCGAGTAACGGTCACGGTGCTCGACCGCGCCGGCCAAACGCGCGTGATCCTCAAGGGTGACCGCGCCACGCCGCATACCCTCGACAGTAGTCGCGGCAAAGCCTATACGGTCGTCACGCTCGGGCCGATTTTTAAGCTGGACACGAGTGGCGAAATCGCGGCGCGAGTAAGAGAAAATCCCGCCGCCGCTGGATTGAGCGCTATTCCCGGATTGGCTTTTCTGACGGGTGCGGTTGCGATTAAATCAGGCGACGAGATCATCGCCGCCGTTGGCGTCGGCGGCGCGCCAGGCGGAAACTTGGATGAGATTTGCGCTAAGGCGGGCGTGGAAAAAATCAAGGATCGAATCAAGTAGCACCACGCGTTTCGTCGTCCCCGCGCAGGCGGGGCGCCGTCTTGCACTGTCCTGCCGCCGTGAGCTACGTTACGCTACTCTGGACGTTTACGTTCCAAAAAGTTCCGCAGCACCTCAGCACATTCCCGTCCATGAGATAACGGCAAGCCATGCTTGGAATTCGCGAACACTTGC
>JANNFT010000231.1:0-3463 GCA_031380185.1 Pseudomonadota bacterium | reverse complement strand
ATCTGCGCTTCGCAAACTTTATCGTGGATTCCATGGAGTGAAATTTAAGCCGGCGGGGTGACGTTCCGGGCTACGATCTCGAAGAATCGGACACGCATGACCCAAGAAAAAGTTCCTGGTAGGTTGGGGTGAGGCACGAACCCCAACCTACGGCTATTTTGCTAGCTCGTTATGATCTTTTTGGCATTGCCACAAGCTTTATCCTGCTTACCTCCTGGCAATGCATGGCCTGGAAGGCAGGCGCTGATTGCCTCCCAGGGCAGTGGGCTAATACGCCTCTTCTAACATCGCCAGATATTCGTCCCGCGTCGCGATGCGCGGGTTGGTGCCGTGGCAGTGATCCTTGAGCGCTTTGCCGGCCATTTCGCCGAACACGGATTTCGGTACGCCCATCGCGCTCAGGCCGTTAGCGATGCCGATGCGTTGATTCAATTGTGCAATGAACTCGTCCACTTTGGCGCCGGGCGCGAGATGCATGGCGCGGCGCAACTTGTCGTATTTGTCGCCGACGTGGTTTTCGTTGAAGCGCAGCACGGCGGGTAACACCACGGCGTTTAGAGTGCCGTGGTGCAAGGTTTTTTCCTTGTAGCTGCCAAGTGCGTGAGACAGCGAATGAACGCATCCTAAGCCCTTCTGGAACGCCATGGCGCCTTGCATCGAGGCAGACATCATGTTCATGCGCGCTTCGCGATCCTGGCCGTTTTGCGTGGCGCGTTCGATGTGTTGAATCGCTCTTTCCAGGCCATCCAACGCAATGCCTTCCGCCGGCGGATTAAATGCCGCTGTCAGGAAGGTTTCGATGCAATGAGCGACGGCGTCCATACCGGTCGCGGCGGTCAGCCACGCCGGCAATCCCATGGTCAATTCGGGATCGCAAATCGCGGTTTTTGGCACGATGTGCCAGGAGTGAAAGCCGACCTTGCGGCCGTCGTTCAAAATGATGATCGCGCCGCGCGCGACTTCGCTGCCGGTTCCCGCCGTGGTCGGAATGGCGATCAGCGGCGCGCATTGTTCGGTGATCTTTGGGCTGCCGCCTTCAACGGTTGCGTATTGCGTTAGCGGCTCAGGATGGCCGGCGAGGATGGCCACGCCTTTCGCCAAATCGATCGACGAACCACCGCCGAGCGCGATGAGGCCGTCCGCCTTGTGATCGCGATACATCACGAGCGCTTTGAGGGTCATCGCCTCCGTTGGGTTGCCGGGGGTCTCATCGAAAACGGCGAAATCCAATTTGCCTTTGATTTCGGCGCTGACGCGCTCGGCGATTCCCGCGGCGACAATGCCTTTATCGGTGACGATCAGTGGGCGCGTGATGCCGACGCGTTTACATTCTTGTTCGAGCAGTTTGACGGCGCCGAAATCGAATTGCACTTGGGTGATGTAAAAAATAAACGCCATGGGTCCTCCAAAACAAAATGGGCGAGTTCAAGACTCACCCATTCTGACAGTTTTATAAAAGGTTAAGAATACTTGCGCGCCGCTTATTGTGTTTTTGGCGTCGCTTTGTCGTCGGCGATTTTCAACTCTTGCAGGGTACGAATGTAAGCGATGATGTTGAAGATTTCGTCCGTGCTCAGGCCAGTTTCCGGATTGCCGAAAGCGCCCATCTTGGTGCCACGACGGCCGGCGGAAATACTGGAGTAGATATCGGACGCTTTGCTGCCCCATTTATATTTCTGCGACGCCAGGCTTACGCCGCTGCTGCCGCCGCGGCCGTCGGGCCGGTGGCAATAGGAGCAACGCGCTTGGTAGCGGTCTTTGCCATTTTGTAGTTGCTCCGCCCCGCTGGGAAGGTCGAGATCATTGACCATGCCGTGACGATCGTCATCGCCCTCGGCGCGAGCTTCGGGAATGGCGGAAAGTGTCAGTAGCGTTAAGCAAACCAACAGCGCGGTTGCGATGGATTGAAATGAAAAATTACGAAATGAAAGATTCATGCCCAATGTCCTTTCTTATGGGAATGGTTGATAAAAAGGAATGCCATAGCTTTCGACGATTTTCTTTATTTCCCCAGACTTAAGCAAAGCTTCGAACGATTCATCTAAAAACTGCTTCATCGTTGCATCTTTAGCCTTCACTGCCCACGCTGCATTAAAGCGCAGTCCTTCTTTTGGGACAAAACCATCAGCAAGTTTGAACTTGGCCTTGGGGAATTCTTTCTTCGCTTCGCCCATCGCCGTCGACCAGACCATGCCCGCGTCAATTTCATCCTTATTCATTGCTTCCATAATACGCCGGTTCTGCAAGTAAACCGATCGGTCATAACCATTGGTAAACAGATAATCGTCTAACGGCGTTGACATGGAGACGCCGATTTTGATTTTATTTTTCTTGGCTTCTTCCAAGGTTTTTACGCCAGCCGCCTTGCCTTGAACCACGAGCACATAGCCCATGCCGAGGTAAGGTTTGGTCAACGTGAGCTTGTGGTCTTTAATTTCTTCATCGTCACCATACGCAAGGCCCATGAAAATGTCACACAGACCCTTGTCGATTGAAGTACGCAGCGCTTTTCCGAGGCCGCCGCGGCTGCCGGTATCCGCCCAGACCACGTGAGGCTTGAGGCCCGACTTGGCGGCGATGGCGCGGAGAATTTCGATATCGAATCCGGGCGGTTCGCCGTCTGACGTCGAGTACGGATAAGTATTGCCATCGGCGCAGGCGGTTAATTTGCCTGTTTGTTTAGAACGAGCAAGTGCGTCCAGCCCTTGTTTCTTGAGTTCCTGATCTTCGCCGGATGCGCCGATCTCGCGTGCGCCGGATTGAAAAAGCGGGTCATTGCGGTCTTGCGCCAACGTCGCAACTGGGAGCGACAAGAAGGCTAAGCCCAATGCGAGGGTAATCACTGATTTTGCTTGTATGTACACGAGTATTCCTTTATTTCAACACCATTAAAAAGGGGAGGGTACAAGACCCTCCCCCTTAGTAACGCAGCTACTTCAGATGGGACTACTTAGTCCATCAAACCAAAGACCATCAAACCACCACCTTTGGATTGCTTCTTGTACCACTCACCGAAGTGCAACGGCCAGATGCCGCCACCACCCGCGCCGTATACAACGGAGACAAACTGCTTGCCGCCGGCGGTGTAGGTTGTGGAGTTCCCGTAAATGCCAGTACCGACGTTGAAGCTCCAGAGCAATTCGCCGGTGTCGTCTTTGACGGCATTGAACATGCCTTCCGGGTCGCCGAAGAATACCAAGCCGCCGCCGGTGCTGGTGGTGCCGCCCGTGCCCGGAGTGGACTGGCTGCGTGCCCAGACCAATTTACCGTTGTTGGCGTCATACGCTTTGGTGTAGCCTGCGCCAGCGCGGAAATTCAACACTTTGGCGCCGAGGTACCACTCGCCACGTTTCCATTCCATTTTCTTGGCTTGCAGGTCCATTGCGAAGTCGTAGCCAGGCACGTAGATCATGTTGGTGCGCTTGCTGTAGGACATCGGATGCCATTCTTTACCGCCGTCCAG
>JANNFT010000165.1:0-11066 GCA_031380185.1 Pseudomonadota bacterium | reverse complement strand
GCAACGCCTTGGGCTTTTTACGTTTTGACAACGTGAATTGACTGGGCGGAAGGAAGTTCGATTCATCCTAGAAACGGCAGTTGGACGGGGCGGAGTGTGCGGTTATGGGGGTGCAGGGCAAGGCGCGACGAGGCGGAATGGTCGTTCCATTCCAACGAGTTGCAACGCCGCCCGGCGCCGCCAGAACCGTGCAATCCACCCCGTAGCGACGTCTCACCTAATGGATGAGCGTAAAATTTATGAAGCATTCAATTAAAATCATGATGTTGTACCCCCGACGCAGCGGTCAACTGCCGTTTCTAGGATTGACTATTTGCGTATAAAAAAATCGCGAAATTCTTGAAATGATTTGAGTCGGGCGATTTGCCGCTGTAGCGCAGTTCGAACGATTCTTTTTTGTGATTCGGCAAGACCTTCATAACAGCGTAGCCAGAGCAACCTTAGCTCCTTGTGCATGGCTTGATTTCGCGCAAGAAGATCATCAAGTGCCTTTGAAAGTTCGTAAAGGCGCGGCGTTTCCGATGCCAATTCGCGTTCCGAGAAGCGGGTAAATTCGCTATTATTGTCTCGGATGCCGCGCTCCGTCTGCTTGCTTTTCGTCCGCGCAGTCTGCCAAAGCAATTCTTGTTCAGGCGCCAAGTGCAATTCATCATGCAAATCGTCAAGCTGCTTAAAAAGCGTCCGCGTGAGGATCGACTGACCCTCTGGCATCGCAATCGCTGGGTTGACGGCTTGGTCGAGGAACAGGGCGGAAACGACAACGAAAATGCCCAGTGATCGGAAAAATTTCTGCATGTACACGTTTAACCTCGAACGAAGAAGATCGTGTGCGCATTACTATAACAATAGCCCGGCACGACGTGGTGCAGATACGACCGTATAAATAGGGGATAATTCCTGCTGAACGGCACGCTTTCCGGGAAAAACAGCCAATGGGTTGCATCGCTGCATCGCCCACCCGCGAATTCCTCGCTGTAACAGTGACAAAAAAATCCGGCTTTGAAGTAGAACTCGTTAGCCCAGCTAGCGGCTGTAAACTTTACCTGTCTACTTGTAATTCTTGCCCAATTTAACATCTTTCTGCTACTCCGAGGCACCAGAGAAACAGCCTTCGCTGGGTACATAAGCGCTCCATTTTTAAACTCCAGATTGGCATGATCATTGCTGGAGCCATCATAGGGATTCTCGTTCAACGAGGACAACGTGATTTTGTTTATATTTTTTAAGGAGCAATCTCGATGAAACTTTTTACACCCTCGCGCGTGCACGCCAGTTTTTTGGCGATCTCATTGGTTGCGGCACTCGGCGCCTGTTCAAAGCAAGGTGAACAATCAACGACCGGCCAATATTTGGACGATGCCACGATGACGGCGAAAGTTAAAGCGGATTTAATGAAAGACGATAGCGTCAAGGCGACAGAAATTAAAGTTGAAACCACTCAGGGCGTGGTTCAATTAAGTGGTTTTGTTGGTTCCGAGGAAGCGCGTAAACACGCCGAAGAACTGGCTAAATCGATCGCAGGAGTGAAATCGGTTCGTAACGACCTCGCGGTGCAGTCCACCCAGCAAACTGTTGGGCAGTCCGTTGATGACACGGTGATCACGACCAAAGTCAAAGCGGCCTTACTGGCCGACGATGACGTGAAAGGCCTTGCCATCAATGTCGAGACGTCGGGCGGAACTGTACAACTCACCGGTTCAGCTAAAAGCGATTCGGAACGGCAAAAAGCCGAACAATTAGCAAAAGCTGTCAATGGTGTTACCGCCGTACAAAACAGTATCGCCGTTAATTAGACCAGTGGGCGGCGATCGCCGGTATGGCTTAAATGGAAACCGGCCCGTTAGCAAACCTCCTCCCTTAAGCTAAGGACACCAGCCCCTTAGCTAAAGGTTTTAACCCCGCGGAAACGCGGGGTTTTTTTAAGTTTCGAATCGCGACTACATGCAAGTATTGTTCACTTCAAAATCCTTAATTTCGCGGCAACGCGCCCGGCAATGCGGACGCGCCGGGATAAATCCATTCATCCCATTTACTCTCGGCTCGCGTTGTCGCGCTGCAATTCGTGCATGATCAACGCGACTGTCCTCGATTCGTACGTTCCTTCCACGGCAAAAAAAGCAAGCAGCCTTTCTGGCAAGATTCTTGCTGCATCGATAGTGTGAGGCGATAGAACTGGCCGGACTCGGTGGATTGAACGAAGCTCCTGCAATCGGTGGCTGCTGGATTCTTGCTTGTGAAGGCCGCAGCTTCCCATACTAGCCTTGACGCGGAAGTACGTAATGCATATCTCGCAAATTAAGGCGACGCGCGTATTGGTTAAGTACTTGTAATGGCACTCATGCAACCCTGCCGGCATTGCACCAGGACAATAGTCGACGACATACCGTGATTGCCCAAGCGTTATCTAAATCAATGTCGGGATGCGGTTCGATGCCGAGATATTCAGTGCGATCTTCCAACCGTCTAAAGTTTCTGGCGCATCGCGGAATTCCACTTCGTGATGTTAGTTTAACGACGTAATAGCTTGATATAGGAGGTGTGCGTGTCATCAATCATAGCGGGTCGATTTCAGACTTTCGACCAAGCAGAAAGCGCCGCTGAGGCGCTGGTTATCGCAAATGTTAAGCGCCAGGACCTGAGCGTATTTTACGTTAATCCGCCCGGGCAACATGACGTCACACCGATTGGTGGCGATCACATCAATGCTGACCCGGGAGCTCGCGAAAGCACGTCAGAGTCCGTTGAGGGGGCGTCGGCCGGTGGTGCCGTTGGTCTGGCGCTGGGAATCGCGGCGGCGGCGCTTACCGGCGTGGGGGCAGCGGCAGCCGTTGCGGGCGCGGGTGTGGGCGCATACACAGGATCATTTGCCGGTGCGCTTAGTGGCGCCGGTGACGGCAAACATCCTACGGCCGCACCACGCCAGGCCGGCGTTTTAGTCGCTGTGCACGTAGCGGACCTAGAGCGGACGCAACGCGCGATTGAGGTATTGAGCGCTGCGGGTGCGCACGAAGTAGAATTGGCCGATGGCGCGTGGCTTAACGGAGAATGGAAAGACTTCGATCCCGTCGCGCCACCGCGCCTTGTCATTCAATGGCCGCTCGGTGCAACATGAAACTTAGAATTGTCTGGATTGTTGCGGCGACGGTGTTTGGCATGGTTTGCGTGGAGTTCGCGCATTCGCTGCGTACACGGCGGCGCCGCGCCGAAACCAAAGAAGATCTCGTGCGCTGGGAAGGTGAAGGCGGAAACGCATTAGATTCTTGATTTCCCGCGTCCCGGCGCAAGTAGCAGTGTTGTACGATAGCCGGCAAAATCGCCTCTACAGTGTCGGAAGCTCGGATGCCCAAAAAAGCGCCTGTTAACCAACGCCCACCAATTGATCACACGGGTCCGGCGCCGCCGGTAAACGATCCGGCTTGTGGGACGCCGCGACCGAAACAAGATCCGGACGAGCCCAATTCGACGCCGCTGCAAGATCCGGATCGCCGGCGCTCACCCCCGATCGAAAACGCTCTCGCCTTTAATAGTGAATCGGAAAGCTGACCTTGAACGTCGTACCCTCGCCGGGGGACGTCTGTAGCTCGAGACTTGCATCGAGAATTTCGCATAAGCGCTTCACGATCGCCAAGCCGATTCCTTCGCGTAATGGTGGATTGGGCATTGACTTAGGCGATTGGGAGGCGAGCGTGGGAGGCGGGTCGACGGGATCGGCGTTATCTTCCGATTTGTGTTTATCCGCTACGTCTTGCACCGCTTCCGTGGCGTTCTTGAGTTCTCGGGCGATCGGGTTCACCTGGCCTGCGGCAAAGCCTGGTCCGGTATCTTGCACGCACAACGCCCAGCGCGGCGGCGAGATATCGGTTTCTATTTTCCATGTAACTCTCACGCCACCGCGCTGCGTATACATGAGGGCATTGACGACGAGATTTTGCAAGATTCGTGCGATTTTTATCGCGTCACCCTCAACGCTTAGCGCGAGCGGACCTTCCATGTTAAGAAATAAGCCGCGTTCCGCCGCGATTTCTTGATAGTTGCTACACACGTCTTTAATAACTGTTACTGCGTCGAGGGTGCGCGTGCTCCTTCGTTCGCGACCGGCCTCGATCCGCGCGAGATCGATGAGATCGGTTAGCAACGCATGTAATGAGATAACTCCTTTTTGCAGGCTTGCCAGAAATTTGGCGCGGGTCGTTTCCGGCACCTGATCTTTATTCAGTCCGAATGCGGCGGTTTGAACAACGCCGAGATTGCCGCGGAGGTCGTGCGCCGCCTCGCGCCATAGCAGCGCGCGTTGCTGTTCTAATTCCTTGATCTGAGACAGCGCTTGCTCTAAATCCCGCAATCGGCCCGATGCTTCGACTTGTTGCAAGCGCGCGTAACGAATCGCGCTTTCAATTACGCCTTCGCTGCACAGTTCGGTTAAAGCACGCCGCGCCGCCGTCATCACGCCGAAAGCAAGCTTGGCATGCGCCGTCTCATATTGTTCTATTTCGTTGACCAGGCATCGCTGCAGATGCGCCCATTCGCACATCACCTCTCGTTGGTCATAACCTTGCTGCCAACGATGCATGCCATGCTCCGCGGCGCTCTCATGTTGGTCTGCAGTCGCCTCTATTTTGTCGACGATCTCGAATGAACGCAGCTCACGTTCAAAAGCGTCGAGCAATTCCGGGATGTGATCGTTAAATTGAGTACGCGACAGATGCGTCGCCGTTGTGAGGCGAGGATCTGCTGCTACCGCCTCGCGCCAACTTTGCAAGATCGCCTCGCGCCGGCTTGACAAATGCTCCGCGAGTGACGCCAACGCCGTTTTATCTTCCTCGGTTCGAGCCATGGTGGTCGTGGAATTTGGCGCTTTGGCGCTCATGATGCATCTCATAATACACTACCGGAATATCAAAATGCATCGCAGCTCAAGCGGGCCTAACGCGATCTTTAATTCCCGTTGGCCTCTCGTTTTATCACGCTAATCGCGCCGTCGCCTTCCATGTAGACGTGCTTGACTTGATCCAATCGTTCAACACCGTTCTCGCGCAGTTTGCTCATTAAATCCTCCATTGTCAGCATTTCCTGCGACAAATTATGCTGGAGCACACGCCCGTGGCGTACCAGTTGCAGGGATTTCGGCTGCGCAAATTTTTCGAAAGCGGGGAAACGAAACGCCAACCAATCGATTATGAAGTTCCACCCAATGATCGTGCCGACCAGGATGAACCCTTCGGAGATCGACTTGTATTCACCGGCCATCGCGTTCTGCGCGGCATCTGCAACGATGACGAGAAGCAAAATGTCGGCAATACCCACGGATCCAACATCACGGCGCAGCACAAATCGGAAAACGAGGAACAAGAAAAAGTACATTGCTGAACCACGCAGCACAAGTTCCGCGATGGAGACGTGGACACCAAAAAGCCCCGACCAATCGATTTCAAACATTGTTTACCCACCGTCGGCCGTAGGTTTGGCGCGCTGGCATAAAGATTGCTACTATCGAGTATACGAAGTTAACTATCGGCATGCGGATTATCCTAGAAGCGGCAGTTGGACGGGGTGGAGTGTGCGGTTATGGGGGTGTCGGGCAACGCGCGGCGAGGCGCAATGGTCGTTCCATTGCAACGAGTTGCAACGCCGTCCGGCGCCCGCAAAACCGTGCAATCCTCCCCGTAGCGAAGTCTCACCAAATGGGTAGGCGTAAAATTTGTGAAGCATTTAATTGAAATCAACATGTTGCCCCCGACGCAGCGGTCAACTGCCGTTTCTAGGATTATACGGTGTTCAATCAAACTCAGGTTTTCGTGCGCCCCCTGTTAGCTGTCGCGGTATTTTCCGCACCGGTTTGGGGTTTCGCGCAGACCGCGGCTTCGGAATTGAATCCCCCTTCCAGTGAATCAACCGCGACCGATTTAGCAACCCATGACAGTGCTCGATATTCTTGGGTCCCGTTTACCAGCCACGGCTATTTAGGCGCTACGCTGGGAAAGCCGAAGTTTGATATCGATTGCGCCTCCGGTTGGTCCTGTGAGCGCAACAACACCGTGTTCAATTTTTTCACCGGCGGGAAGTTACGCGACGTGATTGGGTTTGAATTGCGTTATCTCGAGATGGGCGAGGCGGCACGCCCCGGTGGCGCCATTCGGGCACGCGGCGGTAACTTAAGCGAGCTGGGTAATTTGCCGACTCGTAACCTTTTTTCGATTTTCGGAAGAGTAGGCCGAACCTTTGGATGGAGCAACACCGATTTCAGAACACCCAGCCTTCCATCCGGAAAAGATCGCGGCTTTGGGCTCGGTTTTGGCGGTGGTATCAATTTTGAGCTCGCCGCCAATTGGGGATTTCGAGCGGAGTGGGAGAGGCATCGATTCGAGGTCGTGAACGAAAAATCCGCTGTTGACCTATATTCCATCGGCTTTAACTACAGGTTTTAGGCCGCAACGAGTTGCACCCCCCAATGGAGCGCGCGACAGCCGTTTCTAGTTTTATCCTACAAGGAAAAAGCATGAATGTCATAAATAGTTCGTTGTACTTGCTCCTCGGTTTGGGCGTTTTCGCCCAGGCTCAACAACCGGACTCACCGACGGTTTTCACTCAAACCGCAGTGGCTGAAATGAGACCGACCGAGAAAAACATGGCGAGCGGAATGATTACCTTCGCGGCCGGAACGGACGCGAATACGGTCACCGTTCGCATCACTTTATCTAATCTTGCGCCAAACGGGAGCCACGGCGTGCATGTGCACGAGGTGGGCGATTGTAGCGCGGCGGACGCGTCCAGCGCCGGTGCTCACTTCAATCCCTCCGCTAAGCAACATGGCGACACGCACGGACCCGAGCGGCATGCGGGTGACCTAGGTAATGTCACAGCGAATGCAGCGGGCGACGTCTCGACGCTGATCGAAATACCCGCGCTTTCAATCGACGCAGGATCGAACGGCGTGGTTGGGCGCAGCGTTATCGTGCATGCCAAGCCGGACGATCTCAAAGGACAGCCGGCAGGAAATTCCGGTGCGCGCATCGCCTGCGGCGTGATTCGTGCGGCGAATAAATAACGACGGATTATGGCAAGCCAGACATCAATGAACTATTCGCTCGCACCATCGCGGCCGGGCCGGGATCCAAACCCAATGCCGGTAGGTCCGATTCCGGAACCGGATGTGCCGTTTCCTCCGGATCAGTCACCGATCGGACCGCCGGAGGGCTCGTATCCGGTTATGCCGGATGAACTTCCGCAAAAATGACAGAGACTATTAGGCACACCAATGATTAAAATTCGTAAGGGACAGGCGCCTGCCCAACTCGGGCGTTCGGAGTTTAGTCTAAGGTATCGCACGTTTTTTGTGGATCCCGCATTCCGCGTCGAGGAGGAGTCTATTGCACGGCTCGAGGAAATCGCCTGGCACGCCTATGCAGAGGGGCGCAAAGCGCCGGTCACGCAAAAAGCCGGGCCCGGATATGTCGATCCGGATTACCAATTGTCGTCGGAGTGGGTCGAGACCAAACAGCGCATCGACAAAGCGCAAAAACAATGGGCAAAGGCCGCAACCCCATCTCGTGTGCTGTTGATATGCGGTTCTGCTCGCAATGACGGCACCTGTCCGGGCGAGATATCCAAAACGTTCCGTTTACTCGAGTTGGCGCGCGAAACGCTGGAGAAGTCCAAAATCGAAACGGATGTGCTGGACCTCAGCTTACTTACGTCCGAATACGGACGAAATATCCATCCCTGCAAAGGCTGTGTTTCGACGGCAATGCCGCTGTGTCATTGGCCGTGCTGTTGCTATCCCAATCACGCCCTGAATCAAACCAACGACTGGATGGCCGAAATTTATGAGCGTTGGACCGCCGCTCATGGGGTGATCATTGTGTCGCCGGTCTACTGGTACCAGAGCCCCAGCCCGTTGAAGCTGATGATCGACCGCCTGGTGTGCGCCGACGGCGGCAACCCGGATCCCACTTCGACCTCGGGCAAAAAGCCCGGCAAGGCGAAGCAACTTGAAATGGACGGTTGGGATTATCCGCAACACCTGGCGGGCCGCGCCTACGGGCTGATCGTTCACGGCGATGTCGCAGGTGTCGAAGGGTCACGCCGCGCGCTGTCGGACTGGCTCGACTGGATGGGCTTCATCGACGCCGGCGCGCAAGCGCGTTTGGATCGTTTCATCGGTTACTACCAGCCCTATGCGACCAGTCACGATGTCCTTGACCGCGACGAATCCATGCAAGAAGAAGTCCGCAACGTTGCGCGCGCGGTGGCGAAGGTGGTGGTCGAACTGCGGGCGGGCCGTCTGCAAAAGTCGCACCCGAGTCTTCCGCGTCCACGGCGGAAATAGCAGCAACGCCGCCGTGTCTATCGGCCAAATCAGAGGTTTCCTAACACTTACAGGAGTTAATATTTTGCCTAGCTTTTTTCAACAAGCATTTCAGACCTATGTTGCTTCCTTAGAAACCATTTGGTGGCGAAGTTTGCAATTGACTCCAATCGGCAATTCACTATCTGCGTGGCAACGCGACGAATCCAAGCGCATGGTGAGCGAAAAAGGAGAGGCATGGCGCGAAAGTCAAACGCAGATCGCATTGGCGCCGTGGACGTTCGCTGTGCGTCTGAACAATGAAATATGGCAGGCGACGTTCGCCGCCGCACTGAGCCCAAGGTTCGGCAGCGAGTTACTGGCTTTGCCGCTGCGGGCGCCGCAAATGCTGGGTCGGGCAAGCGAAGTGACCATGGTCAAAACGCTCGCTCCCTACCGGACCCGAACAACCAGTAATGCAAAACGTTTGAAAAAACGCGCCATCGGATAAGTACGTAGCCGAGCGATCGGCGCCGCCAACCGGATTTCCGATTAGCGAAAATCTTCCTTTGGAAAAAATGGGAAGAGTTGTCACGTTGCGGTCTGCAATCGATGCATCGCGAATTGCGTTTTTACATAGGCGTTTGTACAGTTTACCGTTCAATTTAGTGGGTCGGCGTATCTCCAACGCCGTTTCGCGCAGTCATTTTGCGCACTGGTGCGAGCCGCAACGTTTTTGCGAACGGATTACCTTTCTCATCTTAGCTGGCACATCTCTTGCTCCCTAAACGTCGTAGAAATCGCCGTCATAAATCCGAACTTATTCATAACTTTCTGAAACTAAACCGACCGGAGAAACCACATGAAAACGACACCCGCAAAAGCGTCCCGCAACTCGGGAACTGACGCAATCACACTTCTCACCCAAGATCACAAAGAGGTGCAGAAGATTTTTAAGGAGTTCGACAAACTCAAGCAGAACGGCGGCAGCGATGAAGAGAAATCGGCGCTCGTAACGCGCGCTTGCCAGGAACTCACCGTCCACGCGCAGATCGAAGAAGAAATCTTCTACCCTGCCGTGCGCGAGGGTATTGAAGATCAAGCGCTGATGGATGAAGCAGAAGTCGAACATACGAGCGCGAAGGATTTGATCGAGCAATTGGAGTCGATGGATCCCGGCAGCGACCTATACGACGCGCGCTTCACCGTTCTGGGTGAGTACATCAACCATCACGTCAAAGAAGAGCAAGACGAAATGTTTCCGAACGCGAGAAAGGCCAAGCTCGACTTGAAGGCGCTTGGCGAAGAAATGCTGCTGCGAAAGCAAGCGCTGCGTGCCGAGTTGGGCTTGGAACATCCCGACGAGGCCGATGGTAGCGCCGATGCGCCGCCGCGCGGTTCGCGTCGCGCGCCAAGCCGGTAGCAACCGCTGAGGCGCGGCTTCACGGTATGCCATGCGCCGGCGCCCTTCCCAATAACCCAATCGGCAAAAAATGCAAACGAACGGATTCGAAATTGATTGCGAACTGAATTATGAGGTCGAGGACCCCAGCGTCTTTGTGTTTAATATCGAAGCCGCGCACCTACCGGGACAGCGAGTGCTTCATGAACACCTAGCGACACTCCCCGCCATCGCGTTGGATCAGTATACCGATACGCTGGGCAATCGTTTTACGCGGTTTCAGGCTTTGCCGGGATCGCTCAGCGTACGTTATACGGCGAGCGTAATGGTGGACGAGATGGCGCCGCCAACGGAGCGCGGCTTTACGTCGGTCGCTGATCTTCCTGCCGAGGTGATGCCATTTCTGCTCGCCAGCCGTTACTGCGAATCCGATTCGCTATTTCCGCTCGCGGCAAGGCATTTCGGCGCGCTGAATTCCAGTTATGAACAAGTAGTGGCAATTTGCGAATGGATCCGTGCGAACATCGATTACGAAATCGGAACCTCGCTCTCGCACGGAACAGCTCGCGACATATTACTGCAGCGCACCGGAGTTTGCCGCGACTTCGCCCACGTCGCTATTGCACTTTGCCGCGCGCTGAATGTTCCGGCACGGTTCGTCACCGGGCATGTGCAGTGGGACGTGCCGCCACCGGATTTTCATGCCATTTTCGAAGCATTCATCGGCGGGCGCTGGATCTTGTTCGACCCGACCGCGATGGCGCCCACGCATAGCGTAGTTCGAATCGGCGCAGGCCGAGACGCCGCGGATGTCGCGTTTGCAACGATTTTCGGGCGCGCCCGCATGACTCGAATGAGTCCGCTGACGCGGACGTTATCGGATGGAGAAATTAACCACGCCGTACCATCATCCCGGCAGATTGTTCAAATGCTCGCCCAAGCGGCGTGACGATATTGAGGCAATAAATCCGCCTGCGCGGCGGGCGCCACGAGCCGCATCTAGATTGCTTGGTGGCAAGACATGGCCTGTGAGCCGCATGGGTATTGGCTTTCCAGGCCTCGCTAAGCGGGCCCCGATCGTAAAATTTCATTTCAGATTCGAGAGTCAACTTGTGTTGAGCGAATTGTCTGGCGTGGTATAGTCGCGGCGAAAGTCGTGCAAAAACGGGTTGTAACGGAACACAGCCAGTTCGCGCCGGCGCCGATGCGGCGGTAGACTATTCCCCTGCGTGCCGGTGTCGGTGCAGACACTAAAGGGAAATGAACGTGAATAAGTCGTCTAGCGTCCGAGCGATTCTGAGCCTGGCGGTTTTGCTTGCCCTGTTAGTTGCTAATGCCTTTATCGGGTATTCAATGACCCGCCAACTGCGCAACAATTCC
>JANNFT010000158.1:0-4182 GCA_031380185.1 Pseudomonadota bacterium | reverse complement strand
TCGATGCCGCGGCGATGACTTTGGCGCCCATGACTGTGCCGAGTTCCACTGCCGCCAAGCCAACGCCTCCCGCCGCGCCGAGCACCAGCAAGGTTTCGCCGGCTTTCAATTCGGCGCGATGTTTCAGCGCGTGGTGCGAGGTGCCGTAGGTCATCACGAATGAGGATGCGATCGCGAAATCCATGCCGGTCGGCATCGGTAACAGTTTGTCCGGTGTCGTAACCACTTCTTCGGCAAATCCGCCCCAGCCGGTGAAGGCGATGACGCGATCGCCGATCGTCACACCGCTGACACCATCGCCGACTGCCTTGATTTCCCCGGCCACTTCGCCGCCCGGTGAAAAAGGCATCTCCGGTTTGAATTGATATTTGCCCTGGATGATCAAAGTGTCAGGAAAATTGACGCCGCACGCTTTGACGGCGACGACCACCTGGCCCGGCCCCGCCTTTAGCGCGGGAAGATCTTCGACGACCAAACTCTCGGGCGAACCCCAGGATTTACATAGGACTGCTTTCATTCTGACCTTAGTGTTCTAAGCGGCTAAAACGCTATTTTGCCACGTTTTGTTGGTTCGTCGGCACGATCAACACCTTCCCTTTGAAAGGGCCGGAAAAAAGCAACGCCGAGCACAGTCTCTTGAAAAAATGTCCAAAATCCCCATTTACAGCGAAAATCTAAATCTAGCGAGAAACCATGCAAACCGAAACCACGAAAGAAACCTTGGGCTTTCAGGCCGAAGTCAAACAACTGCTGAATTTGATGATCCACTCCTTATACAGCAACAAGGAGATTTTTCTGCGGGAGCTTATTTCCAACGCGTCGGATGCCTGCGACAAACTGCGCTTCGAAGCGATCAAAGAGCCCGGATTATTCGGTGACGATCCCGATCTGAAAATTCGCATCAGCTTTGACAAGGCCGCGCGCACCATCACTATTTCAGACAATGGCGTGGGCATGTCGCGCGACGAAGTGATACAAAACATCGGCACTATCGCTAAATCCGGCACGCGCGAATTTTTCCAGCAATTGAGCGGCGACCAAGCCAAGGACGCAAACCTGATCGGACAATTTGGCGTCGGCTTTTACTCGTCATTTATTGTCGCCGACAAAGTTACGCTAGTCACGCGCCGCGCCGGCGCCGATGCCGGCCAAGCGCTGCGTTGGGAATCCACCGGCGAAGGCGACTATACCCTGGAACCCGCGTCCAGAGCGGCGCGTGGCACGGATGTCACGTTGCATTTGCGCACCGGAGAAGATGAGTTTCTCAATTCCTGGCAACTCAAATCCATTGTTCGAAAATATTCCGACCACATCACGCTGCCGATTGTGATGAAAAAAGAACAATGGGACGAGGCGAAAAAAGAACAAAAAGTCACTGACGAGGACGACGCGATCAACCAAGCGTCGGCGCTGTGGGCGCGTTCGAAAAACGATATTACAAAAGAGCAGTACGACGAATTCTATAAGCACGTCAGCCACGATTTTGCAGCGCCGCTGGCCTATTCGCACGCCCGCGTCGAGGGCAAACAGGAATATACCGAGTTGCTTTACATTCCGAGCAAAGCGCCGTTCGACTTGTGGGATCGCGAGCAGCGCCACGGCATTAAGCTCTATGTGCGTCGTGTATTCATCATGGAAGACAAAGGCGATTTGCTGCCGCATTACTTGCGCTTCGTGCGCGGCGTGGTCGATTCCAATGATTTGCCGCTGAATGTCTCGCGCGAAATTTTGCAAGAGAGCAAAGTGGTAGAAGCGATTCGCGCCGGATGCGTGAAAAAAGTGTTGGGCCTGTTGGACGATTTGGCGGAAAACCAAAAAGATCAATACACGAAATTCTGGGATGAGTTCGGCCGCGTCTTCAAAGAAGGCGCCGGCGAAGATCTGGCGAACAAGGCGCGCGTCGCCAAGCTGATGCGCTTTTCTACGACCCTCGATGACAGTGAGAAGCAAGCTGCGTCTCTTGCGGACTATGTCGCCCGAATGCAGGAAGGCCAAGAAAAAATCTATTACGTGACCGCTGACACCTTTGCCGCAGCGAAAAATAGCCCACACCTAGAAATCTTCCGCAAAAAAGGCATCGAGGTGCTGCTGTTATCGGACCGTGTCGACGAGTGGCTGGTCGGGCACCTGACGGAATTCGAAGGAAAACAACTGCAATCCGTTGCCAAAGGTGATTTGGATCTGGGTGCGCTCGCGAACGAAGCGGAAAAGAAAGAGCAAGAAAAAACCAACGAAGAATTTAAAGACCTACTCGCTGATATTAAGTCGACGTTGGGCGGAAAAGTGAAAGAGGTGCGTGTCACCCATCGCTTGACCGATTCGCCGGCCTGCCTGGTCGCCGACGCGCACGATCTGTCCGGTAATTTAGAGCGCATGTTGAAAGCAGCCGGTCAAAAAATCCCCGACAGCAAACCGATTTTGGAAATCAATCCGGGCCATCCGTTGATCGGCAAGCTCAAAGTTGAACACGGCAAGGAACGCTTTGCCGATTGGTGTCATATTTTGTTCGATCAATCTTTGCTTGCCGAAGGTGGGCAGATTGAAGATCCGGCAGGATTTGTGAAACGCTTGAATGCGCTGATGCTGGACATGTCGGGCGGTGAATCGCGGATTATCCTGCCTTTATAGTCTCACGCATGCGCACGCCTCATTGTTCGGCAATGTGCTGTGACCCAGTGTCCATGCGGTTCTTGAGGCATTGTTCAGAATAATGAGGCGGATGATCTATCAGCGTCGAAAAATCGCGAACAACACGCTCAGCACGATGGAAATAATGATGCTGCTGGTGATCGGGAAATAAAATCTCGATCCTTGTTTCTCAAAATTTAAATCGCCGGGCAAGCGGCCTAAACCGAATTTGCTTAACAACGGCCAGGCGACGCCGAGCACAACGCATAAAATGCCGATAGTGACGAGCCACTTTGCCATCGAATGCTCCGTTGGACATTTTGAATGCGTGCAATGATATTCCTTAATGTATTGTTTCCCAAGTACAATCGGCGCTAATCAATAAATCAGAATGCGAGATTGACCCATGCTTCGACCGGAATCGCGGACGACGTCGATTGATTCAAGTGAAAACATAAGTGTGTTCACACGCATCGAATCGCCACGCCAACCGCGCGCTTGTATCGTGATTTCCCATGGATTTGGCGAGCACAGCGGACGTTATGAAAAGCTGGCGCAGCGATTGGGTGAGTTAAATCTTGTCGTCGTGCGCTATGACCTGCGCGGACACGGCCGCTCTCAGGGCAAGCGCGGCCATGCGTCAAGTTATGACATGTATTTGAGCGACCTCGGTCATGCGATTGATCTGGCGCGTGAACGTCACCCTGGCCTGCCAACTTTCATTTTTGGCCACAGCATGGGCGGCGCCTTGGTGCTGAATTACGCTATTCGGCGCCCCGACAAGCTCAGCGGTGTTATCGCGTCTGCACCATGGCTGCGCTTGGCATTTTCGCCTCCGGCGTGGAAGAATTGGTTGGCACACCGCATCGCGCGGGTGTTGCCGAGTTTTAGCATGCCGACCAATCTGGATCTCAGCAAACTATCGCACGATCCTGAAGTCAAGAGATCAATTGAAGCCGATTCGTTGACCAATTCAGTTATGACCGCCGCGGCGTACGTAGGCCTCGTTGCAGCGGGCGAATACGCGTTGGCGCACGCCGCGACGCTGAAATTACCGCTGCTCTTGATGCAAGGAACGGCGGACGCCATAACGGATATCCGTGCTAGCGAAACGTTTTTTGCCGCTGCCGGAAGTACCGATAAAACGTTCAAGCCTTGGCCGGGCATGTATCACGAAATATTAAATGAGATCGATTCCGCACCGGTTTATCAAGCGCTCGTCGATTGGTTGGAGCAACGTTTGGCGCCAACGCGATAAGGCCTCATCCATCAAAGACGTACCATAAAGCGCGTTAAAGAAACCGAACCGACACCGCACCGAACGGCGTAAAGCGCGATTCTATGTGATCGCCGCGTTTGATCCGATATTGTTTGGTGAACGAACCGGACATCACGCGCATGCCGGCCTCGAGCGCCAGGCCATACTCTGCGAGCTGGTTCGCCAGCCATGTGACCGACGCCAGCGGGTCGCCCATCACCTCGGCGCCGCTGGCGATTTCTTGCGTCACAGCATTCAAAAAAACCTCGACCGATGCCTCGGAGAGGCGCATGGAT
>JANNFT010000131.1:0-6298 GCA_031380185.1 Pseudomonadota bacterium | reverse complement strand
ATGCGTTAACCGGACAGTCGATCACCGTCAGCCATGGTTGGCATATGCAATAGCGGCATTGCCACGAGGCGCATGGATACTTGCCCGCAAGCCATGATGGCCTGCGAGGCAATACCCATGCGCGTCTCAGGGCATCGGCTTATAGCTTTTTCCAGTCCTTTGCTTGCTCGAAAGAGTAAGCGCCGCGATAAATCGTTGCTTCATCGAAGTGTTTACCGATCAGCATCAGGCCAATCGGCAGACCCTTGCTCATGCCGCAAGGAATCGACATGGCGGGGTGTCCCGTGGCGTCGAACGGCGCCGTGTTCGGCAACATCTCGAATGCGCGCGCGACGATTTCCTCGATCGGCGCACCGGGCTTCGGTAGTGGCGTGGCTTTCATCGGCAAGGTTGGCATCAGCAGCAGGTCGTATTTTTCGAAGGCCGTGTCATACGCGGCGCGCAATTTACGCGATAGATTTTGCGCCTTGCCGTAGTAGTGACCGCGATAGTGTTGAATAAAATACTCACCGAGAATCATCGTTAGCTTGAGCGTGTGCGACAGCTCGTCGGCGCGCTCTTTCCAGCGGGCGTGATGATCGATCATGCTGGTGATGTACAGGCCGCGCCAGTTGAAGCCGTGGCCGTTGTCTTTCATCATTTGTTGCGTGCCGCCTTCGGCTGCGATCGGTAGCCAAATTGCCAGCCCCATGGCATGCATTGGGATCGAGACTTCATCGACTTTCGCGCCGAGCTTCTCGAACAACTTGGCGCCGGCACGCACTTTTTCGTCGACATCTTTTTCCGAACTGGCGAGCCCAAATCCTTCCTTAACGACACCAATCTTCAGGCCTTTTACGCCGTCCAACATTTTCTTGGAATACTCGACCGATTTGGCGTTCGCGTACTGACGCGGATCCAAGCCGTCGGGTCCGGCAAGCACTTCCAGCGCTATAGCATTGTCGGTTACATTCGCCGTCATCGGGCCGGTGTGATCGATGGTGAGTTCGATTGGCATTAACCCGGTGTACGGCACGAGGCCGTGGGTGCCTTTCATCCCGTAGATACCGCAATATGCCGCCGGTATGCGGATGGAACCGCCCTGGTCGCCGCCGATGGCTATGTCCACTTCGCCGGCCGCAACCAATGCCCCGCTGCCGGACGACGAACCGCCGGCGGAATAGCCCATCTTGTGCGGATTGTGCACCGGGCCGCTCGAACTGGTGTGCGAGCCGCCGGAGAAACAGAAGTATTCGCAAACCGATTTACCGGCGATCGTCGCGCCCGCATCGAGTAAGCGCGTGACGATGGTGGCGTCGATGTCGGGGACGTAACCTTCAAATGTCGATGCGCCGTTCATCATCGGCACGCCGGCGACGCAGACGTTATCTTTGATCGCCACGGTCTTGCCTGCGAGCTTGCCCTTGGCTGCACCTTTAATCGTTGATTTGTAATACCAGGCGCCGTATTTATTCTCGTCGCCTTCGGGGCGATAGCCGGGCGTGCGCGGATACTTCACTTGCGGCAAATAGTCGGCTGCTGCATCGACGACGTCATAGGCATCGAAGTTGCCTTGCAGTAAGGTGTTATAAGTTTTGAGTTCTTCGGGCGATAGATCGATGCCTAAACTTTGCGCAACGTCGTCGAGCTGAGTCAGGGTAGGGCGCTTTACAGCCATTTGATAGTTCTCCTTGGTTTAAAATTTAGCGGATGCGCGCGCCCTCGGACAAGCCAAGATACCTGTCTACCTAAGTTGATGGGCGGACCCCGCGATTGACATCGAAAATTTTCTTGCAGCGAGTTGATCGGCGGACGCGACGCCCTTCGCGATCATGATTTTTTCCGCAGCGGTGAGCCACTGCTGATAGTAGGTATTCGGCGCGCCACCCGCGGCCTCGACAGCGGCTGCGGCGGCAACTTCTTTGGAAAAGCATTCGACCCATTCGGCCCAGGTAAACTGGCCCGCGTTCGCCAACTGCACTATGATGGCAAACGCCCGCGCTTCCCACGGCTCATTGAACTTGATTTCATCGTCAACTGCCAGCGGCAGCGATTTGCAAATCAATGGCGAAACGGTCGCGGCCATCGCTGCTTATGCGCTATCCATATAGTCGTCGAACACATCGACACGCAAGGTATCGCGATCCGATGCCTGAGCGCCCCACACCTCGCGCGCGCTGAAGCTAATGCTATAGCAATGCTGCGGTTTATCGCCGAGTCCGTGCGCATGAGTATCGGGAAAAGCGAACACGCCGTAATCCGCCTCAACAGTGCCGAATTTGCCGCGCAGATAGGCCGGCAAGCGCGTGTGACTGGTTGGATTGATGTTGCGAATACGGACGCGGTCTCCGTCGCGAAAACGCGCCGGCACATCCGCGGCAACGCGCGCCGATGCGCCTTGGGCGAGCAAGCCCGGGACGATTTCAGGAGTGAGCAACATGTTAGTTTCCTCCCTTCGCGAGTAGCGCCATGCGCGCATCGAGCTCTTCACGGGTGACGATACCGCGTTTGCCCAGCAGTTCTTCAAAAGCCGTCAGCCAATGTTCGTAGTACGACGATTCGAGATAGTGAGCCGGCGGCATTTTTTCGATGGCGTGGCGAAATTCGTCGACGGTGTAGCCGGCGAACACAAACGTTGAAGCAAATAACGCAAACGCGCGGCCTTCCCATTTTTCGTGAAAAACCGGTTCGTTTTTTTCAGGATTGATCGGACCAAGTCCGTGCATCCCACCCAGATCATGTATACCGTTCATGTGTAGCTCCCAGTCGAAGTTAGGGGGACTTAGCTTTTGTGACGCCGATCATGGAATCCCGCGTCACCAGATCTGCCAACTGTGCTTCGGTCATTTTTTCCGTGCCGGGCGGACGCTCGGGCAGCACCAGATAGCGCAATTCCGCCGTGCTGTCCCAGGTTCGGACCTCGACCGATTCCGGCACGTCCGTACCGAATTCTTGCAACACGCTGCGCGGGTCGGCGACGATCCGTGCACGGTAGGGCGCGGACTTGTACCAAACGGGAGGTAAGCCTAAGGTCGGCCATGGATAGCAGGAGCACAGGGTGCATACCAACACGTTCTGGACTTCCGGCGTGTTCTCGACGACCACCATATCTTCGCCTTGCAATCCTGAGTAGCCGAGTTCCTTAATCGCAGCAGTGGCGTCGGTCAGAAGGCGTTTCTTGTATTCGGGATCGACCCAGGCGCGGGCGACGACTTTTGCGCCGTTGCGTGGTCCAATCTTGTTTTCGTAGGTGTCGACCAGCGCATCGAGCGCCTTCGGATCGATCAGCCCTTTTTCAGCAAGGATAGATTCCAGCGCGCGAACCCTGAGCGCGGGATCGGACTCTTTTTTGTCCAAATGCGATGTTGCCATGTCGGTTCCTTTCTTGATCGCGGGTAGGTCTTGACGGAAAGTGAAGGAGCCTGACTGCGAAACTGCGGTATGCAGGCGCATCACTTTTTTTATCGTACTGCAAATTCTTCGGTTTGAAAACAATTTAGTGGGGCGCGGATCACCCAAGTATGAAGCGGACATGATGAGGTTCCCTAGTCCGGTTGATGTCGATTGCGTCAAGGTGTAGGCTTTAAACCACGGTGAGCCGAACCATGAGACATTTGTCGCGGAAATTTAAGCTGTTGAACTGTTATTCACTTTCTAAAAGGAGATCATAATCATGGCAATTCATTCCAACAATAACACCATCGTCGCAACCTCCTCCCCAGCGGAAAGCGATCCGCTGGTTCACGGCGCCTTTATCGGCGGTAAGTGGCCAGCATTCTTCGCCGTCATCCTGGGCGCCGTGATGATCTTCGGCGTTGGCTTTGCCAACATCAGCGTTGCCCATAACGCGGCGCATGACACCCGCCACGCCATGGTCTTCCCATGCCACTAAGTGGGCAGCGATCATTCCGGCACATCGTGTTGTCCGCGGTGATTGCCGGATTGATCACCGGGGTGTTGATCACATTGGTGCAGATGTTCACCACCGTGCCGCTCATCGCGCAAGCGGAAGTGTATGAGCAAGGCAGAGTTAAACCCGAAGCGAGTGTCGCAGCCGTCAAAGAAACGGCGGATGCGGCGCACGATCACAGTGCCCATGATCATGACGCGACAACGTGGGAACCAAAAGACGGTATTGAGCGAACCTTTTATACGGGCGTTACAAGCGTACTAGTCGCGATCGGTTACGCGCTGCTCCTGGGAGCTTGTTTCTCCCAGATGCGATCGGTCGGTTGGCGAACAGGGTTGGCGCTCGGTGTTGCTGGGTTCCTGGTGTTTCAGCTGGCACCGGCATTGGGACTCCCGCCCGAGCCACCCGGTTCGCCGTATGCCGATCTAGTGGCGCGGCAACTCTGGTGGGTGGGCACTGCCGTAGCAACCGCATTGGCGCTGGGGGCTTGGTTTTATGCGCGCTCACACTCGAAGGTGATTTGGATACCGGTTGGCATCGCGTTAATCTTGCTTCCCCATGTGATGGGCGCGCCGCAAGCGGTCGAAGGTCAGGTCGCCATTGTCCCCCATGCGCTGTCGCAACGCTTTGCATTCGCGGCATTGTTCACCGCGGCAATTTTCTGGCTGGTGCTGGGAAGCATCCAGGGTTACGTGTTTGGAAGGTTAGGTCAACGCCAAGCGGCGTAGCTGATGGAGAGGCGCTCCGATGATCCACCGCTCGTTTACGAAGCGCAAGCAGGGAGCGCTTCGCAGCAATGCTTAAGATCGCGTAGGTTGGGGTAAGGCACGAACTCCAACACAATGTCTATTGGGATCAGGCGATCCTCGCTCATTTCAGCCGTATACGCGTTTTGTGCAACATATTTTTCTTGTCGCGGCCAATTTTGCGACACGCCATGCGCTTCACAAGTTTAAATTGTCGTCGATTTAGCAGAAGAACGAGTAATTCTTAAATCGATGTTGGGGTTCGTGCCTCCCCCCAACCTACCGGACTACGCCTTCAACTCCTTCTTCAACTCATTCCAAAACCGCCAGTCCGTTCCTTGCGCGATGATCTTCCTGGGATTGGACTTGATCATTCCGAGTTCGTGCAAGCGCAGCGAATAGAAACGTAGCGTGTCCTCCGGGTTGTAGTCGCGCCACGCGCGATAGGGAAGTTCTTTCATTACCGCAAGGGCGATCTCGTAATCCCGCGAGTAGCCTTTGTCTACCAAGGTACGCGCTACTTTTTCGGGCTGGCTCGAACACAGGTCCGATGCCTTGAGGATTGCGCGCAACGCGCGTTTCGCCGCGACGGGATGCTTCCGCACGAACTCCCGGTTTCCCGAAACCATGCAGCAGAAGTATTGGGACCACGGCGAGTCGGTGCTGCTATTCAGCAGCACCCTGCCGATTCCGCTGGCGCGAAGTTCTTGCGGCTCCGGAGCAAATCCAAGGTAGGCTTCGACCTTTCCATCCGCGAGCAACTGCTTTCCCTCTTCCTTGGACACGAAGACCCACTGCACACCCCTACGTGGATCGACACCCACGTAGGACAAAATAGTGCTCAAGTAGAGATGGTGAGTGGAACCCGCCCCCGGAACGGCCACACGTTTGCCACGCAGATCCCGAAACTCGTTGATGCGCTTGTTTACCACCAACTCGTAACAACCCACGTGAACGCCGCCAAGAATGACAACCGGTTCGCTGGCATCGACGCGAATAATCAGCGGCAGCGCAAAAGCCATATTGATATCGGCTTTGCCAGTGGCCACTAACTTGGAGGTGCCGATCTCGGTCGTCTCGCTAACGTATTCGACGTTGGTAAATCCTTCGGCGTAAAGCAGCTCCTCAGCGACGTATTGAGGTGCGACGCAAAGCCCCGCACCCTTAACCAAACGGATGTGTGTGGTTTCAAGTGGCGCTTCGGCATTCGCGCGTCGGAAATCATAAGCGGACAAACTAGCGGCAACGGTTAAAGCTGCGATGCCCTTGACGAATTCGCGCCGAGGCCTGGCATTCCCATGTTCATGCGATGTCGGAGCCTCGACTGTCCCATTCTCTTCACTCATAGAATTGAACCCTTGAGTTTATGTGGCAACCTTTACCTTGTATCTCTTGGAGAAATGAGGGATGGACCTAATACGTCGAGCGGCAGTATTTCAAATAGTAAATGCGTGCAGGGCGCGTCTGTTCGGTTCTCCACACGGTGGCTCACATTGCCCGCCTCGAAAAAATAATCGCCAGGCCCATATGTGACAGTCTTGTCGGGCATGATGTACTCCATCTTGCCTTCTGTTACCTGCCGGATGCCTGGCCCGAGATGATTGTGATCCCCAACGACTCCGCCCGGCGCTATGAAGATCTCGGTGACGCGAAGTTTGTATTT
>JANNFT010000100.1:0-2683 GCA_031380185.1 Pseudomonadota bacterium | reverse complement strand
TGCGCCCTACGAGCTTGAGGTCTATCTCGACGACCCGGACGTGTCGATCGATACCAACCATCTGGAGCGCGCCTTGCGGGTGATCCCGATGGGCCGCAAAAACTGGTTGTTTAGTTGGACCGAACTCGGCGCCAAGCACGTTGGCATCGTGCAGAGCCTGCTGGTCACCTGTCGGTTGCATGACATCGATCTGTACGACTACTTCTTGATGTACTGCAACGGGTTGGTCAGCATCCGGCGTCACAGGTACATCAGCTCACGCCACGGCTGTGGAAGCCGTTGTTTGCCGCGAATCTGCTGCGTTCCGATCTACACGGTCTGGGCAGTTGATGCAATAACGCTGGCTGGTTACCGCTTACGTTCATCCGATCGACCGCACCTGGAGATTGTTATTTGACGAGCGCCCCGAAATTCGAGGCGAGTGGCCATGGACGCCTATTCCACGCTAATTTGGCTACGATTTCTAGCTTAGGGAGTCAAGGTAAAGTGTTGGGGAGCGGGTCATAGGCCCTGTGCCCGAGCGGAATGTAATCTGCACGATGCCCACCCCACGGCTCGACAATTCGAGACGCTCCATCTACTACTTTTGGCCTATGTCTTTCGACATATTGCCAACAGCGGATTTATTAATATATTGTTACGATCATAATGTTTTGCCCGTTATAGTAATCGCAACCGGAGATGTTGTTGGATAGGGCCAGAACTTTTTTGTTTAGAAGTTTTGGTTTCTACATTGCGATAGACCCTTGCGGCCAATATCCGCGCCGATTAAATGGTAGCCAACGGGGACGGGTTGCGCCCACCGTAAACAAGGCGCCTCATGCAATAGAAGGAGGAATCATGCGTAACACACTACGAGTAGTCGTATCGTTGGTTTGCTTGGCGGTAATGAGCACGACAACCGGCGCCTAGGAGCTACCGAAAACCGGAAACATCACTGTCCACAGCGGCTGGAAATCAATAGGCGAAACGACTCAAGCGGCAGAAGGGCGCACCTATGGTTTCGGAAGTTTTTGGGGTGTCGTGTTTAACGACAAGGGATCTGGGCCGCTTCATTCTGGCCCGGTGGTATGCCCCTACACACTAGAGATATTAGGCGGCGTGTTGACTGCAAAGGGGCAATGCTCTTGGAGCGACCTCGACGGGGACAGATTCTTTACCGACTGGACCGGCTCCCTTCCACCGAACGGCCAGTTTGATGGCCTGAACCAGATCACCGGAGGCACGGGCAAGTATACCGGGATACAAGGCAAGGGGCCGTTTCACTGCAAACCCCTGAACGGTAACGGGCAGTGGGCATGCACCCAGCAGTTCGACTACCGCTTGCCTTAGCGGATCCCAGTGCGCGCGCCGAACTGGCCGCTTAAGTCGGATGCGCCGAACATGCGGCTTCGAGCATCGCCTGAATTCGCGCATCATTTCTGCGATCTGCATGAAGCGCGGGCAAACATTGGATCAGCCCGTTCATCGACGGGTTTTCTCTAACGCTACAGCCGTTCTAGTAAGGAGGTCAGCATGAAAAAGTTAGCGGGTCTTGTCGCAAGCCTTCTAGTCTCTACTTTAATACTGGGAGGGGGCTTCGTGGATGTGGCCATAGCACAGGAAAAAGTGGAAATTAAGGAGCTGTTTGAAAACGACAAAGTACGGGTATATGAGTCTCGACTTAAGCCTGGTGTCGAAGGCCCGAGCGTCGAGCGGCCGTTCCGCGTCGTACGTGCTTTGACGGACGGGACAATCCAGCGTATCTATCCCGATGGTAAGACCGAAACCGTGCAGTGGAAGGCCGGCGAAGTGAGCGCTCGCGGGCCGGATAAAGCCTATGCGGTCAAAAACATCGGGAATTCCGACTTTGTGGTTTACGTCGTTCAGCCGAAATGATATGGGCAGAGTGTACTCGAACGTCTCTTGGGAAAGGTGAATGGCCCGCGCTTCTGCGACGTGATCAGCAAGTGAGCGCCTCGCACGTTCGGGCCGACTGGTTGCCAAAAGTGCCGCCGTACGGGTAAGCGGGATTGCGCCGAGACCGCTGGCCTTGGGGAGAATCCATGAAATCGCTCGGAAACTGGCTAGGCGAGATTGGACTGGACAGTTACGCAGCGATCTTTTCCGAGAACAAGATCGACTTCGATGTCGTTCGCTCGTTGAGCGACTCGGAGCTACGTGAACTCGGCCTTGCGCTCGGCGACCGCAAGCGTCTACTTCACGCTGTCGCCGAGCTTGACGGACAAGAACCCGCGCAGCCCGTTTCGCCGCCGCCCGCCACCGGCATCGCGCCGCTAGAACCCTCACCTACCCAGGAGTCGCCCGCCGGCGAACGCCGCCAGCTCACCGTGATGTTTTGCGACCTGGTCGGCTGACCGAGATCATTGGACTGGTCCCGTTTCAACGCACGCCACGAAGTCCAGTAGGGCGCAATCGCGCAGCATTGCGCCGCATGCCTGCTCGGCGAGCGTCTACCCCGCAATTTGGGCGGATGACAGCCAGGCGTTGAATTGGTGATATGAGGATTGATTGCGTTGCATGCGGCGCAATGCTGCGCGATTGCGCCCTACGAGCTTGAGGTCTATCTCGACGACCCGGACGTGTCGATCGATACCAACCATCTGGAGCGCGCCTTGCGGGTGATCCCGATGGGCCGCAAAAACTGGTTGTTTAGTTGGACCGAACTCGGCGCCAAGCACGT
>JANNFT010000096.1:0-3416 GCA_031380185.1 Pseudomonadota bacterium | reverse complement strand
GGCGAAAACGGCTCCGTCTCCACCACCAGTAGATCAACGTCGGAATCAGGCCGCGCATCGCCCCGCGCACGGGAGCCAAAGAGAATGATGGCCTCCGGGGCGGCTTCGCGGACGATGGTTTCCACCATTTGGCGTAGCAAGGTTACTTCGTTGTTGAATTGGGATTCGGTCATTTTGCCGCCTCCATTTTGACCAAGCTGCCATCGTCATCGTCCCTCGCCAAAAGTTCCAACCCTTTATGCAGCCGCTCGGCAGCAAAAGCCAATGCGGCCTGAATATCGTCGCGAGTGATGTGGGGATAGGATTCCAGAACCTGCTCATACGTCCAGCCATTTGCCAGCCATCCTAAAATCAACTCGACGGAAATCCGGGTTCCCTTGATAACCGGTCTGCCCGCCAGAATTTGAGGATTAGAAATTATGTGGTCACGCCAATTCACTTGAACACCTTCTGATCGAAATTGCATCGAATGACATTGCACCCTCATTGACAACAACAGTATAGCCCCAGGAAATCGCGCAACGCAGCAACGCGGAGCGTCGCGTTTTCCGGATGTGCGTAGGCATTGGGCGTCGTTACGTAAAACGTGTTGAATAGGATTTGCATTCAAGTATCCGGCTTAAGTAATTCATCATGCAGGCGCTTGAGTCGTGTGGCGTCCGCGAGAGCGGCGGGCTGGCAAATTTCAATTAACGAGCAAGCGTGGCAGCGCTCGTCATTTACTGGTGGCGGCAGCACGCGCTGTTCGATCATCTGCCTGATTGCATCGACAGTTGCTTCGACAATGTGGCGGAGTTCGGGCGTGATTTCCACTTCACGTCGTCTATGGCTGGAGGCGTGATAGATGGCGCCGCGCAGGATGCTAACGCCCAGCATTTCTTCCAAGCACATCGCCTGCGCCGCAAGTTGAATATCGTCGTGAATTTTCTCGCGCTTGCGACCGTGTTTGAACTCGACTGGAAACACCACGCCGCTGGGATGAAATTCCACGACATCGGCCTTGCCGATCAGCCCAAGCCGATCTGACCACAAAGGCAAAGCGCGTTCCACCTTGACCCCAGCCTTGATTTCGTACCCCGGCGTATCGACGAGCTTGTGCACGGCTTGCCCGCGCGCCGTGTAGATGTTGTCATCGAACACCTGCTCGATATGAATCAGCGCGCATTGACGCGGGCAATAGGCGTAGTGCTGGAGCGCGGAAATAGCGATGGGATTGACGTCATTCATGGGGGCGGTGCTACCATAACCTTTCGGCACATTTCATATTGGAGAATTTCATGGGCGCGATTCTGAAAGACATCGAAGAACAAGCATTGCGGCTACCACCGAAGGAGCGTAGCGAACTGGCCCATCGTCTGCTAGTCAGCCTTGATGGCGAACCGGAAGATTCGCCAGAGGCCATTGCCCGGGCATGGGACGAAGAAATCTCGCGCCGCGTGGCCGATATGGATGCAGGGCGGACAAAATGGATTCCTGCCGATGAAGTCATGGCCAAGCTCCATGCAAAAATAGCCGCCGCCAAAGCTGATGCGAGTCAGTCTTAGCGATGAAGCGCAAGCCGATGCCATGCTGCTACCGATTGGTATATTGGCGATGGTGCGTTTGTCGCTGCAGAAGATTTCGCCAACACACTTGATCAGGCGTATCGTTTGTTGTGCGACTTTCCCTTTATGGGCGAGCAAGCCGTTCACGACACACGAATACTGGCGCTTCACAGTTTCCCCTATTCGCTGATATACCGTATTCAAGGCGACGAGATTCGCGTCATCGCGATTGCTCATCATAGTCGCAGGCCGGGGTATTGGGTTGGGCGGCGGTAGGCCAATCAGAACCCATCAACTACTTCGGGTTCCAGGCCATCCAAATTGGCAAGCTGGTAGCTACCATCCGGTTGAACGCTAAGGGTTCTATGAACCTTTGCAGATGAGTATTGCCCCGATTTGCAATTGTGTTTCCACCAGATAACTTTTAGCACTTCCATGCTACCGGCTGGTCGTGCGGATGACTCGTCGTTCTCGAATAGTTTGTGGAATACCTGTTTAATTGCCTCGGCATCCGCGTCTGTGAAACCTGTTCGTTCGGCAAGTTGCGGATTCATGCTGCCGTAGAACACATAGACGCCACGATCGACGCGGTGTTTCATCCCCATTGTGTCGGAGCCTCGCTTCGTTCCGTCACCCTCGCCACTGACGCTCTTTGTAATCTGGGTGCTGGTAATGTCGATCGTCTCAATACTGAAAGCGGATTGAACAGTGACAGGGCCGCGAATACCGATTGAAACGCCGGTATCACCTTCTTCGTCACTACCATCTTCCTTTTTCTTTCCCGCCTTTTTGTTGCTTTTCAGTGCAAACAATTGACCAAAGGCGCGCACATCAAGCCATTTTTCACAAGCGAGCTTTGCAATATCCATCGATGCGAGTTTGTTTCCCAGGACGGTTTCCGCGCGATCCCGCAAACTCTTAGCCTCATCAGCCTTTCGATCATCTGATTGAACGAAGATCATGTTCCCGTCGTCTTTCTTTCCTTCCGATATCCAACGTTCGAGTAAGCGATCACGAATCTTGCGCTTGATAGAAACGTCGGTCATTTCTCCAAAATTGGAATAGTCAGTTCGAGGGCGATTGCCGTTGAGCGGGTCACCATTGGGATTCGCGTTCTTGACGCGAAGAATGACGGCGAAATCTATCTTGTTTTGCAAAGTGGGCATAGTTGGCTCCTTGGTGATGTTATTGATTGGAAGACACGTCGTCGCTGCCAGCTTGATCTGGCTTCGGCGGATTCAATACTTGTCGCTGGCAATGATAGCCAAGCAAAAACTCGCCGGAGAGCCTTCTGTCGTCGAGAAAATCGTTACCAGTGAAGCTGGAAATAATCCCGTCAAGCAATTTGCTCATCTCATACATAAAAGGGGCGCGTTTTGCTCGCAAGCGCGAGATGTAAGGATTGAGCGCCGGTTCAATAATTCGCCATGAACTAGCAGGGCGATCCGCAAATCGCTGCATTAGCTTTGCAGCCGTGGTATCTCGTTTTTCGCCCGCTACATAAAGAGCACGACCTTCAATATGTTCCGCGATTGCCAGAAGGCGGCCATATAGGTAATCCCGGCTCGTCCGGTTTACTTCCAGAGTCATTTGGTATTTCCTTTCCTTGAAAAATCCTTTGAATAGCGAACAAGCAATGCCAAGAGCTTTTTCCCATTCCCAGTGGTTCATGCCAAATCGGTTACAAGCTCTGCGCACTGTCGAATGAACGAGGTCGCGCGGTAACGGACGGCTATCGACAATGCACGGTAATAGTCGCTCTACCGTGGATTTACGAAGCTTGCTGTCGAGACGCCGACCGAAAGCGGATTCAGCAACGTCACCTGGCGCTGGCGCTCCGATAAATCGGGATTCCTTGCCGAAGTTTTGTGG
>JANNFT010000064.1:0-1709 GCA_031380185.1 Pseudomonadota bacterium | reverse complement strand
CTAAAGCATTTATCAAAGTAAACAAGCTGGTAGCAGCGTTTTGGGAGCGAATCGAGAGTGAAAAGAGATCAATTCATGGCCGCGGGTTTGACGAAATGGCTCGCCATTGCCGCGCTGAGCGCGGTCAGCGCGACCGCGTGGGCGGAAGGCGATGCCGCGGCAGGACACAAAAAGAATCATAGCTGCAGCGGATGCCACGGCATTCCCGGCTGGCGTACGGCTTATCCCGAAGTCTACAAAGTGCCTAAGCTCGGTGGCCAAGGAGCCGCCTATATTGTCGCGGCGTTAAAAGCCTATAAATCCGGTGAACGCAAACACGGCACTATGCAGGCGATTGCGGCCACCATGTCGGACCAGGATATGGCCGATTTGGCAGCTTACTACGCCACGATGGCAGCGAAATAATCGCAACGGGAAATGACGATGAAATTTATTACTCAAGCAGTTATCGCGGTTACGGCCGTTTCGATCGCAACGCTGGCGAACGCCGGCGATATTGAAGCAGGTAAGAAAAAAGTGGCAGAGGTGTGCGCGGCGTGCCACGGTCCGGACGGCAACACGCCATTGATGCCGGATTACCCGAAGCTCGGGGGCCAGCATGCCGACTATCTTGCGTCCTCGCTGAAGAAATATAAAAACGGCAAGCGCGCCAATCCAATTATGATGGGCATGGCAGCGACGCTGTCCGAAGAAGACGTGCAAAACGTTTCTGCGTATTTTGCTGCGCAAAAGGGCTTAGCACTTAAGTACTAGCCCGTTCAATGCAGCTAAGATATAGGGCTGCATCGGGCGGCGTACCAGTGCGCTGTGATTGCCACAGCATCTCGCCTAAGCACTCGATGATTTTGTGCCTGGCCTCGTGTCCCGAGGCCAGTTTCATTTGTAGCTGCTGAAAAGCCGCAACAATGCCGGGTGGCTGATCGATCGCCAGTTGCTCGGCGATCGCCACATGCATACTCAAATGCAAGAATGGATTCACATCGCCGAACTCCGGCGGGAAATCCTTATCGAGAAATTCGTCCGGCGATTCCAACACGCTATGATATTCCGGGTGTCCACTCACCGCTTCGACGACCACGCTTTCCATGCCTGTTAGGGATTCTTGATTGCGATACTTACGCCAGGTGTTGATGAAGAATTGGCGCGCTTCGACGCGGGAAGGGTTAAACATCCGACGATGTTCCCTTCTCCCTCGGGGAGAGGGTGGGGTGAGGGAAAGCCGAGTTGATGACAAATTGGTTCATTCAGGTTCAACCGTCTTAACCTTGTAATCACACAAATCGATGATCGAACATTTCGGACATTCCGGCTTACGCGCTTTGCACACGTAGCGCCCATGCAGGATCAGCCAATGATGCGCGCCATGCATAAATTCCTGCGGCACGTGCTTTAACAATTTAAGTTCCACCGCAAGCGGCGTCTTGCCGGGCGCGATGCCGATGCGATTCGACAAGCGGAAAATATGCGTATCCACGGCCATGGTCGGTTCGCCGAACGCAACGTTCAACACGACATTCGCGGTTTTGCGCCCGACCCCCGGCAATTCCTCCAAACTCTCGCGATCCGCCGGCACGGTGCTGCCATGCTGCCCAATCAGCAAGCGACAGGTCTCGATGATGTGCTTGGCTTTGGAACGAAAGAGGCCGATTGATTGGATGTACTCGATCAAACCATCGACGCCGAGGGCATGGATTTTTTCCGGCGTGTTG
>JANNFT010000011.1:0-3191 GCA_031380185.1 Pseudomonadota bacterium | reverse complement strand
ATTGCGCGTAAAGATCGAAGTGAAGCGGCGCTCCGTTGGAGCGCGCTGTCAGCGCGCTTTCCGGAAAAAGACCAGGCCGACGTGTGGGCACAGATCGCCTTTCAGGCCGCCTCGGCGCACGATGCCGCGGCGCTGACATGGTTTAAAAAAGCCGGTGAGGCGCCGCTCAGCGACAATCAACTGGCTTGGAAAACGCGCGCTGCTTTGCGCGCGCAAGATTGGCTGGAAGTGTTAAACGCGATTGATCACATGTCAGTCGTCGAGCAGCAAGTGGCGACGTGGCGTTATTGGAAAGCGCGCGCCCTAAAGCAGCAAGGCAAAACCAACGAGGCACGCGATTTGTTTTTGCCACTGGCGCAAGAGTTTGGCTTTTACGGACAACTGGCCTCGGAAGAATTCGGCGCCGTGATGAGCAATCCCCCAGAAACCTGGAAAGCCGGCGCCGACGAACTCAAAGCCATGGAAGAAACAAGCGGAGTCAAGCGCGCCCTCTATCTCAATCGATTGGGACTTTTGCAGGAGGGCGCGAAGGAATGGAATGTCGCCATGCGCGGCCTCGACGACAAACAATTGCTCGCCGCCGCGGAAGTCGCGAATCGCGCAAGCTGGTACGATCGCGCCATCTACGCGGCCGAGCGCACCCGCACCCAGCACGATTTCAACTTGCGTTTTCCGACGCCTTATCGACGTGAAATCAGCGCCAGCGCAAAGCAACATCAATTGGACGAGGCATGGGTTTACGGCCTTGTGCGCCAGGAAAGTCGCTTTTATTCGGAAGCGAAATCTCGCGTCGGCGCCATGGGCTTAATGCAGTTGATGCCGGCGACCGCGCGCTGGGTCGCACGACAGCTTGGCGTCAGAAACTTCCACTTCAGCGATGCGACTACGATCGATACCAACACCTCATTCGGCGCCTATTATTTGCGCCACGTCTTGGATGATTTGGGACATCCGGTCTTGGCAACCGCGGGCTATAACGCCGGGCCGAGTCGCGCGAAACGCTGGCGCGACGCCAAACCATTGGAAGGTGCGATTTATATCGAATCGATTCCGCTCGGCGAAACCCGCGACTATGTCAAAAAAGTCATGGCTAACGCCACGACATACGCCAGTATCTTGGGCCTAAAATGGCAGTCGCTCAAGGATAGAATAGGCCTGATTCCTGCGCGTTCCGGCGCATCGGACGAAGAGCCGGACGCGGAAACGGCGAACCCTTAGAAGGACTTCATGACGATAAAGCGTATTTGCATAATCGGCGGCAGCGGATTTGTCGGCCGCCACATCGCGCACCAATTGGTCGAGCGCGGCTATGATGTTCGCCTGTTAACCCGCGACCGCGAGCGCGCGAAGCATTTGCTGGTTCTGCCATCGGCCGAAGTGATCACGGCCAATGTCCATGACCGCGCCGAATTGGCGCGGCAGTTTTCCGGCATGGATGCGGTGATTAGTCTGGCCGGTATTTTGCATCAAAGCAAAAAAAATTCGTTCGACAACACCCACGTCCAACTCACGCAGAAAGTGCTCGACGCTTGCCGCGCGACTGCTGTGCAGCGCGTTTTACACATGAGTGCACTCGCCGCGACGCCGAACGCACCGAGCGCCTATCTGCGCAGCAAAGCCGAGGCGGAAAAACGCGTGCTTGCGTTTCAACAGGCGGGTTCGGGAGTGACGACCATCTTTCGTCCGTCGGTGATCTTCGGGCACGGCGATAGCTTCATCAATTTATTTGCAAAGTTGATCAAAATTTTGCCCGTGATCGCCCTCGCCTGTCCCAACGCGCGCTTTCAACCGATCCACGTCGACGATGTCGCGCGGGCCTTTGCCGACAGCCTCGATCAAGCGAGTACATTTGGCCAAGCTTACAATCTTTGCGGCCCAAAAATTTACACTTTAAGGGAACTGATCACGCTCATCGCGGCGCTGCTCGGTAAACGCCGTCCGATTATTGGCCTTGGGCCGCGCCTATCTTATTTGCAAGCGTGGTTGATGGAATGGCTGCCGGTGAAACTCTTGACCCGCGACAACTATTTATCGATGCAAGTCGACAGCGTGTGTGACTGCGAATTTCCGTTCGATTTTAAACCGAGCTCGCTGGAAAGCGTCGTGCCGGAATATTTGGCCGGCGCCTCGCGGCGCGGCAAGTACGCGCTGTTTCGCAATCGCGCCGGGCGGTAATTATTGCCGCCTACCGCCGATTGATCCGTGTCTCCGGAAAAGTGTAGTCCGGATTCTCGCTGCTGAAATCCAGGTCCGTCAGGCCCGGGTTGATTTTGATGTTGCCATATCGATACTCCTCGACCAGTTTATCGTTCCAGTCAAAAACCTTTACGGCCACGGGTAATTTCAACGCCTCGTCTATCGATACGATGGCGCGATAACAATAATATTTCTTCGCCGGGTACTTGGGCAAAACACCTTCGATCACGCGCAGGGTGCGGCCGTCTTCTTTCGCGCTGCCGAGATCGCGCATCTCCAAATCGCCGGCCTGGTTCGCTTTTTCGAAGGTCGACGTAATCAATTCGATAATGCGACCGATGCCGATATCGTCGAACGGATGGCGGCTGCGACCCATGATCGTCGGCCCGTCCGGCGGCAGCAAAACCGTGAAGTGCCCGGAAATCCAACCGGGTTCGTGGACTAACACCTTATCGCCGTCGCGGCCTTTCACGAACATCGCCTCGCGGTCCTTGCCGGATTCCGACAGCCACTTCATATAAACCTGCAATGGCTCGCGGAATTTTAGTGCGATGGTTTCTTCGGGACGTTGCTTGCCACGTAACACTTCGCCACGCGTGAAAATGGCCGTGTAATCTTTTACGCCGGCATAGGCGGCGGGCATTTGTTTAATCCACTGCAGCAGTTCATCTGAAGCTTGGGACATACTGGAACTACAAAGAAGGCATACAAACATTGCCGTCCACACCGCCTTTGGTGCGATTTCACGATAAATATTCAATCGCGCAACCCGCGGATTATTTTTTTGGCGGACAATCGGGCCGAACCGGATAGGGCTGAATTCTTGGTCTCCTACATTGGAACCCAAGTTCGTTGACGCCGAAATACCCGCCGATACTACGACAACTTTCTCTATGCATCGGATAGATGTACCCATACCAACAGCAAACGCCCTCGGCGGCCCCGGCGCCGCTGGCAACTACAAATTGCGGCTGGCTGTCGGCACTGTTCAGGAT
>JANNFT010000129.1:0-2898 GCA_031380185.1 Pseudomonadota bacterium | reverse complement strand
TCGGGTGCACGCGCAGCTCGATGCCGTGATCGCGCCGCTTGGCAATTCCGAGCAACTTGATGCGATAGCCGAGCTGCTCCGCGTATTCGATGTCCTGCTTAGTGAGTTTGGAAATGCCCTCGGTATAGGCTTTGTCAAACTGCATCGGCACGCCGAATGCGATGGCTGACATAATTGTCAATTTATGTGCAGCGTCGATGCCTTCGATGTCAAAGGTCGGATCCGCTTCAGCGTAGCCGAGTTTTTGCGCCTCCTTCAAAACCTCGTCAAAAGTTTTTCCTTTTGAGCGCATTTCCGACAAAATGAAATTGCTGGTGCCATTGATGATGCCGGCGATCCACTCGATGCGGTTCGCCGTCAAACCTTCGCGCAGCGCTTTAATGATGGGCACGCCGCCCGCGACGGCTGCTTCGAACGCCACCATCACGCCGGCTTTTTGCGCGGCGGCGAAGATTTCATTGCCGTGGTTCGCGAGTAAGGCTTTGTTCGCCGTGACGACATGCTTACCGTTAGCGATGGCTTTTAGCACGAATTCCTTGGCTGGTGAATAGCCGCCGATCAATTCGACCACGATGTCGATGTTCGGATTGGTGATGACTTTCATCGCATCATCGACTACCTCCGCGTTGTTGCCGACCAATTCGCGCGCGCGGTCGGTGGCTTTGTCCGCCACCATGGCGATGCGAATTTCGCGGCCGGCGCGGCGCGTGATTTCTTCGCGGTTGCGGCTCAAGACTCTGAACGTGCCGCCGCCGACGGTGCCGATGCCGAGCAGACCGACTTGCATGGGCTTCACGCTAGACCTACCTTTCTGAATAGATCGCGCACGCCGCGAACGGCTTGTTTGATGCGGTTCTCATTTTCTATCAACGCGAAGCGAACATGATCGTCGCCTAATTCACCAAATCCAATGCCGGGGGACACCGCGACTTTTGCGTCAGCCAAAATTTTCTTGGCGAATTCCAGCGAACCTTGCTTGCGGAATTGCTCAGGGATTTGCGCCCAAACATACATGCTGGCCTTTGGGTTCTCCACCATCCAGCCCAGATTATGCAAACCTTTCACCAACACATCGCGACGGCTTTGGTAAGTTTGGCGAATTTCTTCGACGCAATCCTGCGGGCCTTCCAGCGCGAGGATCGAAGCGACTTGGATCGGCGTGAACGTGCCGTAATCGTGGTAGCTTTTCATGCGCGCCAATGCGCCGACCAGCCTGAGATTACCGACCATAAAGCCGACACGCCACCCGGCCATGCAATAACTTTTCGACATCGTGAAAAATTCAACCGCGACGTCTTTCGCGCCCGGTACTTGCATGATCGACGGCGCTTTGTAGCCGTCGAATACGATGTCGGCATAGGCAAGATCGTGCACCACCCAAATACCGTATTCCTTGGCGATCGCAATCACCCGCTCAAAGAAATTCAGATCCACGCACTGCGCGGTCGGGTTACTCGGGAAATTGATAATCAGCATTTTCGGTTTCGGGTACGAAGCCTTTAGTGCTTTCTCAAGTTCGTCGAAAAAGTCGACGCCCGGAATCATCGGAACCGTGACGATATTGGCGCCGGAAATCACCGGTCCGTAGATATGAATCGGATAGCTCGGGTTTGGCACCAGCACCACGTCGTCGGAATCAAGTGTCGCCAACATCAAATGCGCCAGACCCTCTTTCGAGCCGATGGTGACGATGGCTTCTTTTTCCGGATCGAAATCGACATCGAAGCGCGTCTTGTACCAATTGCATATCGCTTTGCGCAATCGCGGTATGCCTTTCGACAGCGAATAACCGTGCGTGTTTTCGCGCTGCGCCGCTTCGATTAATTTCGCCACGATATGCGGTGGCGTGGGCTGATCGGGATTGCCCATGCTCATGTCGATGATATCTTCACCGCGGCGGCGCGCGGCAGCTTTCAATTCTCCCGTAATGTTGAACACGTAGGGAGGCAGGCGCTTGATTCGGGAAAATTCTTCCATTAATTGCGTTCTTTGATCGTTCATTGAGACATTGCGCCGGGGACCGCGTCAATACGGGGCGGCCGCCGGCCATTCGTTCCTGGCGATGCACGTGCTGCGCGCCGCACCGGTAGCGCTTCTTGCGGCATTGGGCGTTATCAAAATCCGCTCAATAACGGGGAATCCACTGCTGACGCGCTTCTCCATCCGGCTGTGAGGCGCGCGAAGAAAACCGTTATGATTATACCGACCCTGTCTCTTCGTCGCCAGAACACTTGAAACTCCATCTCGCACAAAACGCAAACCAGAATTTGATTACCGCCTACGGCGCCGGTTACGTGGCGATCAATGGTCGGCGCTACGAACAAAATCTGATCGTGACGCCAAACGAAATCGTCGACGCTTGGCAGGTCACGGCGGAACTGGATGGCGATGCCTTTGCGGCGATTGCGCGACTGGCGCCACAGATCATATTGATCGGTACCGGTAAGACAACACGGTTTCCCGCGTCGGCGGTGCTTAAGGTTTTAATTGCCGTCAAAATCGGCTATGAGTTTATGGATACCCACGCCGCCTGCCGAACCTACAATATTCTGTTGGAAGAGGGGCGCAAGGTTGCGGCAGCATTAATAATTGCGTGAACGAATCGCGATCATTTGAATTTTTCGCAAGCGTTGGTAGCGGATGTCTTTTCCCAGACTTTGACCTAGAAACGGCAGGTAACCGCGCTTACGACGGTACAGCATCATGATTTTTATTGCTCCTCAGGACATCAGACAAAAAAAATGGCAGACAACTTGTTCGCGACCCTTAAGGTCTTAAACCATTTGTCTGCCAAGCGCTGCATCCGAGACGGCTGGGCCAACGCGGCCCGATAGCTTCTTGTAGTTCTTCTACGTTTATTGTGCTCTTGTTCTAATAAATATACAAGCAGATTTCATG
>JANNFT010000443.1:0-1808 GCA_031380185.1 Pseudomonadota bacterium | reverse complement strand
GGCCAGAGCAGGCGGAAGGTGCTTTCGGCTGTGGAAGAGGTGTTAAACACGAATCTTCCGCAAAGCTATGGCCGCGTGCTGTTTAAAGAGAAATGCGATAACGAGTTTTACCTGATGCTCGACTACGCAAGCCACGGCAGGAAATGGGCGGCTTGATTTTGTTTACAACCCAGAGAAAATCTACCGGGCAAAGCCTGTAACGGCAGCGAAGGGACGGTTGCTGCGTCACGACCGTCCGATTTTTAAGGATCATGGACGAACCGTTTGATTGCATAGGCGCCAACGAATCGCACGGTCTAATGCCTCTGCTCGATCTTGTTGCTAGTGTCTACTTTGGCAAACCGTTGATCGGCCGCTTTATGAACGCAAGTTTCAGTTTCGGGAGGAACCTGAGTGGCAAGTTTGGGTCGCGAGGTCCCGTCACCGATCGTCATACAATTTCAGCTCCAGTCTGAAGTGCCCTTTTAACGCCAGATTCCCAACCGCCCTGGGCTGGCCGCGGGTTCGAGTTCTTGGCGCCACGAAAGAAATTAAACCTCGAGTATCGCCATGGAAATATGGACCGAAAACGGAATAAACAAAATTGAGCCCGATCATCATCCATGCGATGGTAATACAACAAAGAATAAATCGGATTGCAATAAGGGCGCCTCTAATAATTGTCATTCTGACGCCCCCTTCGCTGCGCTTAAGCGTAATTTCCGCGCCGAAGAATCTACTTCAGTTCATTTGAAAAGCAGATTCTTCGCTTCGTCGCTCAGAATGACAATTTGCCCATAAGTCGATTATCATTTTTCTCCCGGTTTTTTTTAGATTACCGCGAGCATGCGTTTGCGCCGTACCCGATTGGTTTCGCGCGGCGGCAGATAGTTGGCGATGACGACGTAGCGTTTGTCCCCACCCGGGTTAATCGAGCGGAACGGATAGCACGTGACCAAGGTAAATTTTCGATCATCGCTGCCCATCGTGACGCGCGTGTCCTGGTAATTGACTACCGCGGCGCTGGAAATCTCATAGCGAAATTGCGCCCCATCCGCCGCAGTGATGACGACCTCATCGCCGAGTTGAAGGTGTTGCAAAAATTTAAAATGCGTATCGCGATGGCCGGAGAAGACGGTGTTTCCTTGTTCTGCGGGCAGTGGCGAACCGGTGAGATGGCCGGGCCCGAAGGCCAGCGTGCGTCCGCTGGCGCCGGCGAGCACGAACTGATCGACGCCTAATCGAAACATTTCGAGGCGCGCGACCGGCCAGGTGTCGGCCCATGGCCAGGGTTTGACTTCCTTTGCGCCTGCGAGCATTTTGTCCCAGGACTTGCGCATCAGATATTGCGCGAATTGCGCCTTGGCGTGAATGTAGGCGCCTTGGGCGATTTGCCAGACGCCGGCCAACATCAGCAGGCCGGCGATCCAGAGCAATGTATTGCGTTTGATGGTTTGCACTTTTATTCCTTGGTGAAATAAGGTTACTTTGTTCGTTGGCGCTTCTGTCAATTAGCGCCCTCGCTTGCGACTGCGGGAGCGCCAGTGGGCGCTTAGTTGAGGTGGCGCTTGGCTTGTAGCCAGAACCCGCTCGCAATCATGAGAAGCATCAGCCCGATCAGCAAGTTGAGTTCCGCTGGCGTTGCGGTTTGCGGCAACTGCCCGAACACCGCCTCGTGGTTCCAGCCCTCCGGCAAATTGGTGGGAACGGCGCCGGTTTTGAGCCCTGCATCGCTGGGACCTGAAGGTGTTACATCGACGGCGACGAGGCAGGTGTACTTGCTCACCAGATGGTGATCGAGCGCGGTGGTGATGATCGCTTGCTTCGCT
>JANNFT010000436.1:0-5360 GCA_031380185.1 Pseudomonadota bacterium | reverse complement strand
CTTTAGCGCGGACGCCGGCCGCTCCACCACCTCGCCCGCGGCGATTTGGCTGATAAGAATGTCGGGGAGGAGTTGAATGCGCGCCATCACTGGCTGTCATTATAACGGCGCGAGCGCGGGCGACGAGCCGCGAATTTTATTTTTTTGCCTGCTCCGAAAGGTAATAGTAGCGCGGCTTTCAGGCTATGCCATGCCAAAAGGCAATACCCATGCGGCTCTCGGCTTGACGACAAAAAGTTAATCGATTGCGGCGATTTTAGATTTCGCCAACGCCGGATTCTTCGCCAGATAGCGTTTGATGCCGCTGACAATTGAATCAGCGAGCTTGGATTGATACGCCGGATCGTTGAGACGACGCTCTTCCTCCGGATTGCTGATGAACGCCGTCTCGACCAGGATCGACGGAATGTCCGGTGCTTTCAACACCGCAAACCCTGCTTGTTCAACCTCGCCGCGATGTAAACGGTTGACGGCGCCGATTTCACCTAATACGGCGCGGCCAAGCCGCAGACTGTCGTTGATGGTCGCCGTTTGCGATAGATCAAGCAAAGTGCGCGCAAGATACGGATCCTTTTGATTCAAGTTCACACCGCCGATAAGGTCGGCGGCATTTTCCTGCTTCGCCAACCAGCGCGCGAGGGTCGAGGTTGCGCCGCGCTCAGACAACGCAAACACTGACGAACCACGCACGTTCGGACGAACAAATGCATCGGCGTGAATCGACACAAACAAGTCCGCTTGCACGCGGCGCGCTTTTTCGACGCGTTGGCCAAGCGGAATAAAATAATCGCCGCTGCGCGTCAACACAGCGCGCATGTTTGGCACGCGATCAATCATGTTTTCCATCAACTGCGCAATGGCGAGCGTGACGTCTTTCTCTTGACTGCCATTGGCGCCGCGCGCGCCGGGATCTTCGCCGCCGTGACCGGCATCGATGACAATCGTCACAAGCCGATCAACCAACGGTTTCGGTCTGCTCGGTGACGGTTTGTTTTGTTCGTCCACTCTGCCATCGTTGGTATTTTTCGCGGGAACATCCGGCGCCGTAGCGGGCGGCGCCCAATCTTTGGCTTGCGTATCGACTTCCTTCGGCGGCGCCGGTTCGGGCGCCATGCCCTCTTTGCCGAGCACCAGCAGCAACGGATCGGGCGATGCGACGGGATTGATGTCGATCACCAACCGATAGCCATACTCGCCAACCGGCGGCAGCAAAAACACATTGGGCTTCACCTCGCCCTTAAGATCAAGCACCAATCGCACCGTGTTCCCTTTGAAACGGCCAACGCGCATCAGTTTGATATACGGGTCATCGATGTCGACCTTGCCCGACAGGCTCTCCAACGTACTGTCGAGATCTGCTTCCAAATCGATTACCAGACGATCGGGATTTTTAAGCGCAAAGGCGTTGAACTTAAGCGCTTGCTTGGCCTCGAGCGTGACGCGGGTATAGTCGGGTCCTGGCCAAATTCGCGTGGACGTGACTGTCGGGCCGGCAAATGCCAGGCTCACGCCGAAGATGCACATTAGCAAAAATGCGCGCAAATCAATTTTCATTTCGCAATTGCCATTGGCCATCTGACGAAAAGTTTTTCCATATCAATTTTTGACGACGCGATTGTCACGCGCCGGCCTTCGCCGTCAAACGCCAAATCAACTTCGATATCGGCGCGCGGCAATAAACTCATCGCCCGTTCCGGCCATTCGACAATGCAAATATTCTGCTCGTTGAAGAGTTCGTTAAAGCCTGCGTCCAGCCATTCTTGCTCATGTTTGAATCTATATAAATCAAAATGATACAAGTATAAACTCGAAATAAAATACGATTCTACCAAAGTGTAAGTCGGACTCTTCACCCGACCTTCAAAACCCAGTTCACGTAACAAACCGCGCACTAAAGTGGTCTTGCCCGCGCCGAGATCGCCAATCAAAAATAGCGTCAAACCCGGTGCTAAAAATCCAGCAAGATGCGCGCCGAGGCTGAGCGTAGCTTGTTCGTTGGCTAAATAGGCAGGTAGCATTCGGCCGATTATAGCGATGGCGCATGCGCTTTTTGTGCAAGAACTAACACCTGTTGTATTTTCACATCATGCGATCGTACTGGCGGGCGTTTCAACCTAGGAACGGCAGTGGGACGGGGTGGAGTGTGCGGTTCCATGGAACCAGAGCGCAACAATGACCGATCGGTTCGTTTATGATGTTGCGATGAACAATTCAACTCTCGATCAGCTTGCCGGCAGTATTAAAACCTGGGGAAAAGACCTGGGCTTTTCCGCCGTTGGCATCGCCGATGTCGACCTGCGTGACGCCGAAGAAAAGCTGTTGCGCTGGTTGGAAAATAACTATCACGGCACGATGGATTACATGGCGCGCCATGGCGCAAAGCGTGCGCGGCCCGCGGAGCTGGTGCCCGGCACGCTGCGGGTGATCTCGGTGCGCCACGATTATTGCGTCGACGAGGTTCGCGACAGCAACGAAATTCTCGGCGATAGCGAGCGCGCCTTTATCGCACGCTATGCGTTAGGGCGTGACTATCACAAGATTCTGCGCGGCAAACTAAAACGTCTCGCCGAAAAAATTGAGGCAGCCATCGGCGATTTTCAGCATCGTGTGTTCACCGACAGCGCACCGGTGCTGGAAGTAGAACTCGCGGTGAAAGCAGGACTGGGCTGGCGCGGCAAGCATACCTTGCTGCTCGATCGCCGCGGCGGTTCGTTATTTTTTCTCGGCGAGATTTTTACCGATCTTGCATTGCCGCTTGATCAGCCTAGCGGCAACCATTGCGGGTCCTGCCAAGCCTGCATCGACATCTGCCCGACCGGCGCCATCGTGGCGCCTTATGTGCTCGATGCTCGCCGCTGCATTTCCTATCTCACCATTGAACACCACGGCAGTATTCCCGAGGAATTTCGCGCGCCGATCGGCAATCGCGTATACGGGTGCGACGATTGCCAACTTGCCTGCCCATGGAATAAGTTTGCGCAGAAAACGACTGAAGACGATTTCCGTGTCCGCAACGGATTGGATAATGCCGAGTTAGTGACATTGTTCGCGTGGACCGAACGAGATTTTGCAACCCGCCTCGCCGGCAGCGCGATTCATCGTATCGGCTACGAGCGCTGGTTGCGCAATCTCGCAGTCGGCTTGGGTAACGCGCCGCCAACCGCGGCCGTTATGGCTGCGTTGCTATCAAGGCGCGACGACGGCTCTGCGCTAGTTCGCGAACATGTCGCGTGGGCGATTGCCGAGCACAGTAAGCGCCGCGCGAACCATCAACCACGAAATATCGCAGATGCCGTCGGGCGCGACTAACTCCAAGATCCCTCAAACGAATCGTTCGCAAAAAACTCAAGATTAATCTGTAGCGAATCGGTATCCGACGAAAATGGATAGTGCATCACAAGGGTGACCGCTTGCATGATTTTCTCAAATCCTGCTTCCGATTGCGATACAGTAAAGAATGGCCGCGCCGTCAACGTTAACGGCCGATTGGAGTGGAGCACCAAGGAACCGAGAAGCACGTCGTCCTCGAGCGTGAGTTCCGTTAGCCCAGAAAATTTATGGTTCTGCCCGAATCCGCCCGGGCAATGTCCCTGGAACCAGTAACGTCCGGCGGGACCGTCGCAACTCGGCATCGACACATTCAATTCGATTTCCAAAACGCCGCGCATCGCGCGATCAAATGAGTAATTGACATTGAAACTATTTTTACCCAGTTGCATTTCTTTGTAGAGAGTACCGCCGTAGGTCTCGGCGGTAAAAATCAAATTGCGATTACCCTCCGAAACCAGCGAATAGTGCGGATCGACGGTCTCATAACCGATATGGCTAGGATATAGTTTTTCGTGAAACAGTCCCTTGCCATGCTGATCGAGGGCAAGGTCCGACGGCACGATCACCGACTTGAAACTAACGCGATCATGCGCCGATGCGATGCCGGCCGACCCGGCTTCCCCCGCTTCACCGGCCTGAATTTTGCGCCGATAGTGCTCCGCTTGGCGACGCAGCGTGTCGACGAAATTGTGCTTCAAGAAGTAATGGTCGAGTTCTCGCAGCGTCGCCGTGCCATCAAGATTGACTATCGCCTGCACCGTGTCATTGTGCAGGAATAGCTCCATCAGACCGTCACTATCGAGGTCCTCTTGATAACTCTCGGGACGGGCGGCCGAGCGATCGAGATGGGACTCGAGTTCGATCATCGCGGCGTAAAGTGCGCGGCGCAGATGAGGCAAATACAGACCGCCGAATAACCCATGCCAGTAGGCGTCGTTCGCCTGTGCTTGGTACAACAGCACACGCATTCTCGGCGTCGCAAGCTCCGCCGGGAGTTGCGCAAGCCGCTCCGATAACCGCAGCATGCGTTTATGCATCCAATTCGATTCCGGATAGCGGCTGAAAAAATTCTTCCAAATTCCGCCACGGATGAACGCTTTATTTTCTTCGTATTGATGGTTGAGTTTGCGTTCGGCGACGACGTCGGCGTAGAGATTCGCCGCCGCCGCCGGTAGCGACCATTCGTTCATCTCGATGTATGACGCCGTCGGCAAATACACGATGCCGCGCGTCGGCGTTGCACGATAATAATCGACATAATGACCGGTGCGAATGATGGCTGAATTCAACACACCGTCGATGAATTGTTTCAGCCAACCGCGGGTGTAGACCCACTCGAAGGTTTCCGGCCAAATGCCTAGCTTCTCGATATCGTCAAAATAAATCGCGGCGGCGCGGCCGCTTTCGTCCGCCAGCGATTCGATATAGCGCACGACTTCGTCTGCCGGCGAGAACGGGATGCGATAGCGCAACTGCTCGGAAATCGGAAATAAGGCGAGCTGGCGGCCATCTTCTTCCGTCGTAAAATAACCGTTTAGTTCCGGCGCCGTTCGACCGGTGCAAAGGAAATGATAGTCATCGACCGTGACGTAGCGAATCCCGGCGTCGGCTAGGGCCGGCACCACCGTCGCCTCCCACACGCGCTCGGTGAGCCATGCACCGCTCGGCCGCTGCGCGAGCTGACGTTCGAGGCGATTGCTCAGCGTCACAATTTGCCCAACGCGATCTCGATGTGGAATCGCCGCGAGAATCGGCTCGGTGTCGCCACCGCCGAAAATTTCCACCTGCCCACGCAGCACCATTTCGCGCAATAACGCCATGTCGTCCGGATGATATTGAAACAAAAATTCCAGCAACCAGCCGCTAAAATGCACCGCGAAGCGAAATTGCGGATACTCGTACAACGTGTGTATGAAAGGCCGGTAACAGCGCGTGTGGGCGTCGTGAATCACCTCGGGGAAATTTCCCACCGGTTGGTGGGCATGCACACCGAGGAGGAGCTGAATCGAAGCTTGCATGAATCCTGATTT
>JANNFT010000428.1:0-18704 GCA_031380185.1 Pseudomonadota bacterium | reverse complement strand
AACGAGTGGGCGAAAAATCAAGAAGCACAAAACATCAAGCTGATCCCCGATGGCAATGGCGAATTCACCTCTGGCATGGGGCAATTAGTCGACAAAACCGACCTGGGATTCGGCCAGCGCTCGTGGCGTTACTCGATGTTGGTGAAAGACGGCGCAGTGGAGAAAATGTTCATCGAGCCGAACAAGCCGGGCGATCCGTTTGAAGTCTCCGACGCGGACACCATGTTGAATTACATCAACCCGCAGGCAAAAAAACCAGATCAAGTGGCGATTTTCACCCGCGAGGGTTGTGGCTTTTGCGCCAAGGCGAAATCATTATTGTCGGAATTGGGCTACACCTACGCCGAGATTCCGTTGCACCACACCTCGCGCAGCCGCATTGTCGGCGCCGTGACCGGCGAGAAAACCGTGCCGCAGATTTTCATCAACGGCGAGCACATCGGTGGCTTGGATGCTTTGGAGCAGTTTGTCAAGAAAGCGGCGTGACATAGGTTTGTCATTCCCTAGAAATCGGCAATCCAGTGTCGTGGGTAATTTGTAACGCCCGCCCCTCACCCCTACCCCGTTCCTACGAGCGGGAGAGGGAGGGGGTGCGGGGTGGGCGATGCAAGTAGAGAGGTCGTAAAGAATAAGGAAGCAGAAATGAAACAACTCAACGTAGATGTAGCAGTCATAGGCGCAGGCACTGCGGGACTCGCGGCCTATCGTGCCGCGGTGGCCGCAGGTGCGCGTGCGGTAATCATCGAAGGCGGTCCGCACGGCACCACGTGCGCCCGCGTCGGCTGTATGCCGAGCAAGTTGCTGATCGCGGCGGCGGAAGCGGCGCACGTGGCTAGCCTTTGGCCGGCCTTCGGCGTCCAATTGCAAGGCTCCATTGCCATCGACGGGAAGGCCGTGATGAGGCGCGTAAAAGCCGAGCGCGACCGTTTCGTCGAGTTCGTGATCGATGGCGTCGAGCGGATTCCCGCCAGCGATAGGGTTCGTGGCTTTGCGAAATTTAGCGACGATCATCATCTCGTCGTCGATGATCAAACGACGATCACTTTCAAGAGCGCTGTGATTGCCACCGGCTTGTCGCCTACCATTCCGCCATTTCTCGCTAACCTCGGCGATCGCGTGATCGTCAACGACGATATTTTCGAATGGGACGATTTTCCGCGCGCCGTCGCGGTATTCGGCCCCGGTGTGATTGGACTCGAGCTTGGTCAGGCCCTTGCGCGGCTAGGCGTGAAGGTCGTTATGTTCGGTCGCGAGGGTCATCTCGGGCCATTCAGCGATCCGGCTATTCGCGACTACGCGATCAAGTTTTTCCGGCAAGCGTTCCATTTGGATACGGATGCAAAAGTCTTAAGCATCGAGCGCGCCGAAACCGGCGTGAAGATTCGTCATATGGATTTCAACGGCGCAGAAACAGAGACTGAAGTCGATTACGTGATCGCCGCCGCTGGGCGTACGCCGAATGTAACCGGTATCGGCATCGAGAATACCTCGCTTTCCGTAGACAAGCGCGGCGTTCCGCTTTTCGATCGTTATACCTTGCAGTCGGGTACTAGTAGCATCTTCATTGCAGGCGATGCCAACAACGATGTTCCGATACTCCACGAAGCGTCGGATGAAGGTAAGATCGCCGGAGAAAATGCCGCGCGTTTTCCTAATGTCCAAGAAGGAACGAGGCGTGCACCATTCGCGGTGGTATTTACCGATCCGCAAATCGCCATTGTTGGGCAGCGCTTAGGCAACCTCAAGCCCGAGAGCTTCGTCGTCGGCGAAGTCTCATTCGAAAACCAAGGCCGTAGCCGCGTCATGCTAAAGAATCAGGGACTGTTGCACGTCTACGCCGACATCGAAACGGGCTGCTTACTCGGCGCAGAAATGTTCGGCCCCGAAGCGGAACACGTCGGCCACTTGCTTGCTTGGGTAGTTCAACTGGGTTTAACCGTCGACCAGATTTTGGCGTTGCCGTTCTATCATCCTGTGGTGGAGGAGGGATTACGTACGGCGTTGCGTGATGCTCAGGTGAAACGTCTTGCCATGACTACCGATATGCGACGCGTAGCATAGGGTCTTTATCCCTGGATCGTGCAAGGTTGGTGAGATGTGGGAAATTAATTCTGCAGGAATTCTTGCCGGGATTCTCGGGGATTTAAGGTGCGCAAGGACATTATCGACAGATTTAGCGTGTTGCCGTTTCTCAATCTGGATCGTCAAGGCCACATCGACGCTCCGGAGTTGCGCAACCGGCATCGCCTTACGCACGACAATGCGACGGGTGCGTTGGCAGTCGCAGAAAGCGTTGTCCAAGAACTGTTTAACGCCGCAGGCTTTGACGAATCCACCGTGCAGACGGCCTTGGCAAGCTGGTTTGGAAAGCCTGGATCTAATCTCACTATCGAGCCGATCTTAACTGGCGCGCCACCTGAGTGGGCGCACCATGTTGAACGTTGACGGTTTGGCGCCGGCAAACTATCGTAGTCACCGGTGGATTTTTTCGATAGGGTTGAGCCATGTGCTTCTGCGACACGGAGGCAAGTTCGCGGTAATATAATTCGGTAATAATTGTCTGTATGGCTGGGAGGGAACGATGTGCATCACACGGTCGGTAGGGCGGGGCGGCGTCAATAATTCTGACGACGTCAAGACGGTTCAGATACTTCTAAATCTCAACATTTACCAACTGACTCCGTTGATCCCGCTCGCCGAAAGTGGCCGGTGCGATACATCGACGATTGCCGCGATCGAACTGTTTCAACGCAAAGTTCGCAACTCGGTGCGGCCCGATGCAAAAGTCGATCCGAATGGCGGGTCGTTGGCAGCACTGCGTGTTGGCATGCTTCCGGGATTCACCGAGAAGAAACTCCAGGGTATTTACGTTCACGCAAGTTCAGGAAAAATCGAGCGCTATTTTTCGGGTTTGGCGGCGAAGATGAACGAAAACGCGATCAACACGCCACTGCGCCGTGTGCATTTTCTGGCGCAAATCGGGCATGAAAGCAAAGAGTTGATTTATTCGGAAGAAATCGCCAGCGGCCGTGCTTACGAGGGTCGGCGCGATTTGGGTAATACTCAGCGGGGAGACGGTGTGCGCTTTAAGGGACGCGGGCTGATTCAGATTACCGGCCGCGCCAATTATTCAGATTACGGCCGCTCGCGTGGCCGCGATTTCACCGGCAGCGCAGCGGTGGCGCAATTGCTTGCGACGGATCCGGCGCTGGCGGTTGATGCGTCTTGCTGGTTTTGGAACGAACACGATCTCAACCGGCTTGCGGACCGCGACGACGTTTTGGTGATTACGAAAGTGATCAATGGTGGGACGAATGGCCTGGCTGATCGCAAGGCGTTGCTGGCACGGGCAAAGTTCTTTTTGCTGTGAGCGCGTGGCGGTCGCTTGAAATGTTAGGCAATGCCCTCATACTCTTTTAATTACTCTGTTTCCGAAGTACGGGACATTTCACTCCATGGAAAGTTTTCACGGGACTACCATTGTTTCTGTCCGGCGCGGCGATAAGGTCGCCATGGGCGGTGATGGGCAGGTTACGCTTGGCAACGTCGTCGTTAAAGCCACGGCGCGTAAGGTGCGGCGTTTGTATCACGAAAAGGTTCTGGCTGGGTTCGCCGGCGCCACCGCGGATGCGTTTACATTGTTCGAACGTTTCGAGGCCAAGCTGGAAAAACATCAAGGCCATTTGCTACGATCCGCAGTGGAACTCGCGAAGGATTGGCGCACCGATCGTATCTTGCGCCGGCTGGAAGCGATGCTGGTAGTCGCGGATCGAACGACGTCATTGATTCTTACCGGAAATGGCGACGTATTAGAGCCCGAGCACGGACTACTCGCCATCGGCAGCGGCGGTGCTTACGCCCAAGCCGCGGCGCAGGCGTTGCTTGAAAATACGGAATTGCCGCCCCCGGATATCGTCAAGAAAGCCTTGGTCATCGCAGGGGATCTTTGCATTTACACCAATCAGAATCACGTTATTGAAACGCTTGATTAAAACGTGAAGAGTGCACCGTTAACGTCAGGACTCGCCATTTCTCTCTTCAGTGTGCGCTGCCTAGGATTGTGCTTTTCACGCCCTCACCCTTCACTCTACACGCCCCACCGCCATATGCCATGAGCCAAATGACCCCACAAGAAATCGTCCACGAACTCGATAAGCACATTATCGGGCAGGATAAAGCCAAGCGCGCGGTGGCCATCGCACTGCGCAATCGTTGGCGCCGGCAACAAGTGCCTGACCCGCTGCGCCAAGAAATCACGCCGAAAAATATTCTGATGATTGGGCCGACCGGGGTTGGTAAAACTGAGATTGCGCGCCGTTTGGCCAAACTCGCCAATGCGCCGTTCATCAAAGTCGAAGCGACCAAGTTTACCGAGGTGGGATACGTCGGCAAAGATGTCGATTCCATTATTCGCGATTTGGTCGAAACATCGATCAAACAAACCCGCGAACAGGAAACCAAAAAAGTTCGCTTTCGCGCTCAAGACCAGGCGGAAGAAAGAATTTTAGATATTCTCCTACCGCCGGCACGCGATTTCGGCTTTAGTGCCAACGACGAGCACGGTGACACGCCCGGCGGCGAAAAAAACGATAATGAAACGCGGCAAAAATTCCGCAAGATGTTGCGCGAAGGCAAGCTCGACGACAAGGAAGTCGAGATTGAAGTTTCCGCGATGCCGGCGCAAATGCAGATCATGGGCCCACCGGGCATGGAAGAGTTGACCGAGCAGATTCAAGGGATGTTCCAAAACATAGGAGGCGGACGAAAAAAAGCGCGCAAGCTTAAAGTTGGCGAGGCGATGAAACTTATTACCGATGAAGAGGCGATGAAGCTCCTCAACGACGAAGAAATGAAAACGCAAGCCATCCAAAACGTCGAGCAAAACGGCATCGTGTTCTTGGACGAAATCGACAAAATCGCCTCGCGTTCGGAAATGGGCGGCCCGGATGTATCGCGCCAAGGTGTGCAGCGCGACCTGCTGCCGTTAATTGAAGGCACGACGGTTTCGACCAAATATGGCGTGATCAAAACCGATCACGTGTTGTTCATTGCCAGCGGCGCGTTTCATCTGGCCAAGCCTAGCGATCTGATCCCCGAGTTGCAAGGTCGCTTACCGATTCGCGTTGAACTGAACTCCTTATCCGTCGCGGACTTCGAGCAGATTCTCACCAGCACTGACGCGTGTTTAACTAAACAATACGAAGCCTTACTTGAGACCGAAAACGTCAAACTTGAATTCAAACCCGAAGCCGTGAAACGACTCGCCGAAATCGCGTTCGAGGTGAACGAAAAAACCGAAAACATCGGCGCACGGCGGCTCTATACCGTGATGGAAAAACTGCTTGAAGAAATTTCTTTCAGCGCGGGCAAAGGTGGCGCCGAAAATGTATTGATCGACGCGGCGTATGTCGATAGCCGGTTGAAGGAATTGTCTATGAGTGAAGATTTGGCGCGATACGTGTTGTAGGGCACAGGCGCATTCTGACAAGTTTGGTTGTTAGCGCCAAAATTTCCGGGCCCATTTCAAACCTACATGTCATCCCCGCGAAAGGGGAATGCACATCGATGAATCACGGGCATCGCCAGAAGCCGCGTCGATACGCGGTAGCCCTAGGCTAGCTAGCCCACTGGCCTCGGGCCATTGGTTCGTGGCGATGCCTATGCTGGGTGCCGCGCCAACATTGCCTGTTCAGGCGGCACTAGCTTGATTCCAAGTTATCGAAGAATAGGTATTCGTCTCGAAACCGCAAAAAGCCCGAACAGAAAATAGCGTTATGCCATTGGAAGAGGCTAACACTTGCAGAACATCTAGATTTAGCTTAAGATTTACAACCTAAATGTCTGACGCTGCGATTTATTTTTCGAATGTAACGAAACGCTACGGCGCCGCCGTCGCGCTCGATCGTTTTTCTTTGCGCGTTGCGAAAGGAGAGTGCGTCGCGCTTGCCGGCGTAAACGGCGCGGGAAAAACTACGTTGCTGAAATGTCTACTTGATTTGCTCGCAATCGATAACGGCGCGATCGAAATCTTCGACCACAGTCACACCGACACGAGCGCACGATCCCCCGTTGCTTTTCTCCCCGAGCGTTTTGTCCCACCTTATTATCTGACCGGACGGGATTTCCTTACTTATATGGCCGAACTCGACGGCAGCGGCTTCGACGAGACTCTAGTGACCGCGCGGTTTGCCGCCCTCGATCTGGATATTGGCGCGCTCGACAAGCCGGTCCGATCGTTGTCTAAAGGCATGACGCAGAAGCTTGGCCTAGCGGCATGTTTGTTGAGCAATAAACGCTTGCAAATTTTGGACGAGCCTCTGAGCGGACTTGATCCGCGTGCTCGTTCCCGCGTTAAAGCGCAAATTATGGAGCTAAAGCGCGACGGCAAAACGGTGTTTTTCACGTCCCACGCCTTGGCTGACATTGAAGAATTAGCGGACACCATTGCCGTGTTACACAACGGCCAATTGAAGTTTCACGGAACGCCCGGCGCGCTAACGTCGAAATATTCCGTGGCGGGCGCAACTGATCTGGAAACGGCTTTTCTGCTCTGTGTCGAGGAGCCTAAGCGGGAATAAGATATCATGAGCGACTCCAAACCGCGCTTGCTGTTGGTGGACGACGATCCACTCATTTCCGACACCTTGAGTTTCGTATTGAGCCGAGATTTCGATGTCCACGTCGCCGGATCTCGCGCCGAAGCAATCGGCTGGCTGCGCACCACGATGACGGCGCCGGAACTTGCCTTGGTCGATCTCGGTTTACCACCGACGCCACAGTTACCGATTGAGGGTTTTCGACTCATCGCGGAATTGCTTGCCCATGCGCCGGCGATACGAATCTTGGTGCTGTCTGGCCAAAATGAAGAATCAAATGCGCGCCGCGCCCGAGCACTAGGCGCGGTGGATTTGGTGCCTAAGCCGTGCGAGCCGGAGCATCTTAAAACCCTGCTCAATAGTGCGTTGCGCCTTAATAGTGCTGATTTGAACGATGCACGAGACGCCAAAGATGGTCCCGGCAAAATCATCGGCGAAAGTGCGCCGATCCAAAAACTTAAAAGCCAGCTTGCGTTGTACGCCGGTTCGATCCATCCGGTATTGATTGAAGGCGAATCGGGCAGTGGTAAGGAGCGCGTCGCTGCGTCGCTTCACCACCTCAGCCCGCGGGCGCCACAGCCGTACTTCGCGCTCAACTGTGCAGCGATTTCACCTACGCTGGTCGAGCCAACGCTGTTTGGCTACAGCAAGGGGTCATTCACCGGCGCGGTCGGCGCGAAATCCGGCTATTTCGAAGATGCCGGTTCGGGGACATTATTCCTCGACGAGATCGGAGAATTGCCGATTGAGCTGCAGGCAAAGTTATTGCGTGTGCTCGAAAACGGCGAATTTCAACGGGTCGGCGAAACACAAACCCGTGTCAGCAAAGCGCGCGTCATCGCCGCGACCAATCGCGATTTACGCAAAGAGATCAAGGCTGGGCGCTTTCGCGCGGACCTGTTCCATCGCCTCAGCGTGTTCAGCATTAGAGTTGCGCCGCTGCGCGAATTGGGCCATGACCGCGTAATCTTGCTCGATCACTTTCGCAATCTGTTCGCGCGCCAGCATGCCAGCGTTCCGTTTTCGTTGAGCGCTGATGCGCTTCAGCGTTGGCTTAGTTACGATTTTCCCGGTAACGTACGCGAGCTGAAAAACATCGTGATTCGTCTCTCGGCGAAATATGCCGGTCACGAACTGGAATCGGAGGAGATCGAAGCGGAATTCGATCTTGAGCAGGATGCTGACCGTGAACACGACGCCGAGTCGCGGTCGATAGCGGATCACGCCAAGCGCCGTTTGCAAAAGGAAAAGAATTTCAACTTGGATGACATGCTGCGCGAGACTGAGCAGGCATTTGTCGAAGCGGCTTTGGCGCTGTCTCACGGCAATGTCAGCAACGCGGCGAAGTTGCTCGGCATCAACCGCACGACTCTGTATAGTCGCATGGATGTCTTCGGAAAAGTGGTGTCCAAATGATGTATCTCGAACATTTTGGTCTAGCGCAGCCGCCATTCAAGATCACGCCTCACACCGAATTTTTCTTTTCCGGCGCTAATCGAGGTGCAACGCTCGACGCACTGATTTATGCGATCCGCGCCGGCGATGGATTGGTGAAAGTGACTGGCGAAGTTGGCGCCGGCAAGACCATGCTTTGCCGCGTATTGGCTGAGCGATTACCGAACAACGTGGTGACGATTTACCTGGCAATTCCGAGCCTCACCCGAGACGAAATACTCCAAACCATCGCCGCCGATTTAAAGCTCAGGGCCAAGACGCTGAATACCGCTGGCGTTCTGGAAAAAATTCAAGAACGTCTCATCAAGTTGCATAGCCAAGGTCGTCAAGTGGTGGTATTGATCGACGAAGCCCATGCCATGCCCCTAGAAACGCTGGAAGAATTGCGGCTGTTATCGAATCTCGAAACCAATCGCGATAAGTTGTTGCAAATCGTGCTTTTCGGTCAGCCGGAGCTCGATCAAAATTTGGCCAAGCCACACATGCGCCAGGTAAAAGAGCGCATCACCCACAGCTTTTTTCTGCGCCCGATGCTGCAGAAAGACATCGGCGACTACCTCAATTTCCGCCTTCGCGCCGCGGGCTATCGCGGTCCGGACGTGTTTTCCGAGCGTTGCATCGCGATGATCAGCGCTGTGTCCGAAGGGCTGACACGGCGCATCAATATCCTTGCCGACAAAACCTTGTTGGCCGCCTATGCCGACGGCACTTACACCGTCGAGCCGCGCCACGTCACCGCAGCAATCGAAGACAGCGATTTTAGCCGCCCGCGTTGGTGGTCGCCAGCACTGGCGTGGTTGCTGGGTGGCGGCCTCGCGGTCGTGGCGTTGGTGTTTGCAGTATGGGTCGCGTCGCCAATTCAAGGCACGGCGCCGATCGCCCAGAGTGCTGCGCCGGTAGCGCGCTAACTGGCGACAATGAAAAATTTAGATGGCCTGAAACGTAATATAGACGCGGCTCTGGCCCTAGGCAGTGACTGGCTTAGGGCTACCCCGAGAACGCATGTATCGCCACGAAGAAATACCCATAGAGATCTTCGGGGGGATCGAATTGGACAAAATCAAGTAATCATTGGCTTTGTTTAAAATCTACATTCAAAATATATCGCATATCTTTGAAATATAATATTTTATCAGTGGTATACTTTTGTCCTAAATGTATCTAATTCTGCGTTCCTCATGAAAATAGATCGGTCAGCATGTTGGCCAGCAATACTCACTGGGATGTTAGTTGGCTGCGGTGTCGCGCCTATCGCACCTTCACCCACGCATATTCAAGCCGACCCGCCACGCAGCGGCACGATACCGGCGCCGGTGAATCAAGTCTTGCTGCCGCCACCGCCACGACCGACGCCGAAAGCGGAGAAATACACCGTCGTCGTCAATAACGTCAACGTGCAAGAGTTACTAATTGCTCTAGCGCGCGATGCAAAAGTGAACGTTGATATCTCTCCGGACATCAGCGGCCGTGTGACACTCAATGCAATCGATCAAACGCTACCGCAAATCTTGAGCCGGGTCGCCAAACAAGTCGATATGCGCTACGAATTAGAAGGGCGCACGCTGCTGGTAACGCGCGATTCGCCGTTTCTGCGCAACTACAAAATCGACTACGTAAATATATCGCGTGACATGACTTCGCAAGTGGCGATCTCGACGCAAATTTCGACGACCGGTTCCGCTTCCGAAGGTGGAGAAACCGGAAACAATTCCACGACTAACGTCACGAATTCTTCCAAGAATCGCTTTTGGGACACGCTCATTCAAAACGTAAAAGACATTCTCAAGGAAACTGACAAAATATTGCCGGAGGGGAGCGCGGATGTCGTCACGGAACGGCGCTTACAGCAAACCGCAACGGGTAACGCTGCGTCACCCAACGGAAAAAAATCCGCTAAAGGTAACGAACCCTTTGGCGGCATATACGAAACCAAAAAAACCGGCGAAATCGAGGGTGCGGAAACCACTACAACCCGGCGCGTAACCTATCGCGAAGCCGCCTCCGTCATCGCCAATGCGGAAACCGGCATCATCAGCATCCGTGCCACGTCGCGCCAACACGAAAAGATTCAGGAGTTTCTCGACGCCGTGATCGGGTCGGCACGGCGCCAGGTATTGATTGAAGCTACGGTTGTCGAAGTGTTGCTGAATGAAAACTATCAGGCCGGTGTCGACTGGAGCCGCGTCGCCAATGGTGGCAACGGCGTCAGCTTCAATCAGAATTTATCGGCTGGAAGGTTGGGACAGGCGCCCAACTTCATCATCGGCTACGCCAATGCCGCGGCGCGCTTCGGCGGCAATATTGCCGCGTCGATTCGCTTGCTTGATTCGTTCGGCACAACCCGCGTGTTGTCGAGTCCGAAATTGATGGTGCTGAACAATCAAACGGCGATGCTGAAGGTCGTCGACAACGTCGTGTATTTCAGTGTTACCGCATCGGTTACCGCGACCACACAAGGCGTATCGGAGAAAACTTTTAGTACGAAAGCGCATTCCGTGCCGGTGGGTTTTGTCATGAGCGTACAGCCACAGATCAGCGATAACGATAGCGTGCTCATCAACGTGCGCCCGACGATTTCGCGTATAACCAGTTTCGTGAACGATCCAAATCCCGACTTGGCCAGCGCCGGGGTAATCAGTCGCGTGCCGCAGATTCAAACGCGCGAGATGGAATCGATGCTGAAGATTTCCAATGGTCAGATCGCCGTACTCGGCGGATTGATGCAAGACAGCGTTCAGAATAAACGTGACGGCCTGCCGGCTGTTTCGCGCATTCCGATCGTAGGCGATGCCTTCAGTTTCCGCGATGACGCAACGACCAAGACCGAATTGGTGATCTTTCTGCGGCCGATTGTTGTGCACGACGCCAGTCTAGATGGCGATCTGCGCAGTTACCGCGCGGCACTGCCCGACAATGATTTTCTGCACCGTACACCTACGCGCCCAACAAAACCATGAGCCTTTTAATCGATGCACTAAAACGCGCGGAACGCGCCAAAAACGCTCAGGCCGAACCGGAGCTGGCACGCCGCAATAGCATTGAACGTGCCGTCGATAATGCAGCGACGGCACTCGATTGGGCGCTGGCGGAGCCGGCAACCGATCCGGTAATGGGCGCGGCAACACCCGGTTTAACGGGAGCGTCTGAACGTACTGAGCCAAAATTTGCTGAGCCGCTGGAAAACGTTGCAATGCGAGAGCCGGCAATTTCGGCCCCGACGACGGTCAAGACGAAATCCTGGAATACCAGCAAGCCCGATCAAACTACAAAAACCCACGAGCGTGAGGCGGCGCAAACCTTATTCGACGCCAAGCGTCCAGCCGCACGCAGCCGTGCCGGAATGCTCGCATTGCTCGGCGTGGCCGCATTGATTTTAGCCGCCGGTGGTTTTTATGTTTGGTATAGCCTTGCATTTCCACCGAGGCCCGCGATTCGGCCGGTTCAGTCGCGGCCGATTGCGCCGGCGACTGCGCCTGGGGTAGACGCCGCGCCTGCGTCAAATCTGGCAACGCCGGCGCCGGTGATAGCAACGGCGACTGAGCCAAAGGTTGCGGAAATATCACCTGTGCCGTCGCCTGAAACGGCGACTGCAACCGTCACGCTGTCCGAATCGCGCGACGCCGCGAAACCGAAAACTGCACTGAGCGCTACATCGAAGCGCAAAGCGCTCCAACGCGACACAGAGGCGCTTACTAACGCCGACGCCATGCCAACGGGTCAATTCTCCTCGGAAGAAATGGTCCGACGCGAGATCGCGCAAGCGCGGCGTTCGCAATCGGCCAAGCGCGGCAAACCCGCAACTGACAACGACGCAATCAACGTCGGCCGACGCAGTCAGAATGAATTTGATGCCGATATTGCGCTTGCCTATAACTCACTGTTGTCGGGCAATCGCGCCGAGGCAAAGCGCCTTTACAGCATCGCCGCAGAGCGGGATCCGTTCAATACCGATGCGCTAATGGGTCTGGCAACCATCGCCGGCAACCAAGGCGACTTGGGCGGCGCCGAACGATTCTATCGGCGCGCCTTGGAACTCGATCCCCAAAACGCCGCAGCGATCGCTGGGCTGGCGTCGATTCGTCATCCAGGCGGCGCGAGCGAAAGTCAATTGAAGTTTGAACTTGCGCGCTCTCCCGATTCAGCGCCATTACAGTTCGCGCTCGGTAATCAGTTTGCCAACCAAGGCCGCTGGAACGAGGCACAGCAAGCGTACTTTGACGCCTTCAGCGCCGACGCGCGCAACGCCGATTATGCCTATAACCTAGCGGTCAGCCTCGACCAACTGAATCAATTAAAGCAGGCGATCATTTACTACAAAAAAGCGTTGGAACTCGGGAAGCTTTACGGCGCACGTTTTCGTACTTCCGACATCAACACGCGCCTGAACGAGCTCGGGCAAGCGCAATAGCGCGATCATTATGCCCGCAGTTCCGGCCACCTCTGCCGTCCTGACTTCGAGCGCCAAACAGCCACTCGGCACGGTGTTGCTGGAGAAAGGCATCATCAGCCACGATCAGTTGCGCATCGCGCTTATCGAACAGAAAAAACGCAACGTTCCACTCGGCAAAATTTTAGTCAGCCTCGGTTTCGTTTCTGAGGCGACGATCCGCGATATTCTGTCCGAGAGTTTGGGCCAGGTCGCAATCGATCTGTCCAACACGGTGGCCGATCCCGCCGCGCTGGCGTTGATTCCGAAAGAAGCGGCGCGTCGTTATCACGTCTTGCCGGTCGCGTTCTTGCGCGATGAAAACAAGCTCATCACCGCGATTTCCGACCCGACTGATGTCGTGGCGCTGGATCAAATTCGCGCCTTAGTGCCCGACAGTATTCGCGTCGAGCCGATGTTGGCGCGCGATTCGGACATTATCGCCGGTATCGAGCAATATTATGGCTTCGAACTGTCGATCGACGGCATCCTGCACGAGATCGAAACCGGTGAGATCGACTATGCCAGCATTCAGGCGAATTTTGACGAATACAGCCAGCCTGTCGTGCGTCTGTGCGACGCGATCTTGAACGACGCCGCGAAACAAGCCGCCTCCGATATTCACTTCGAACCCGAGCACGGTTTTTTGCGCGTGCGTTATCGCCTTGATGGCGTGTTGCGGCAAATCCGCTCGCTGCACAAAAATTATTGGCCGGCGATGGTGGTGCGACTCAAAGTCATGAGCAACATGAACATCGCCGAGACCCGCGCGCCGCAGGATGGTCGTTTCTCGTTGGTGTTGTCGGGTCACCAAGTGGATTTTCGCGTGTCGAGTCTGCCAACAACGCACGGTGAGAACATCGTGTTGCGTATTCTCGATCGGCAAAAGGGCATCGTGCCGCTTGAGCAGCTTGGCTTGCAAGAGCAGGTCCTGCAATTGCTGCAAATCATGATCGCGCGCCCAGAAGGCATTATTCTGGTCACCGGCCCGACCGGAAGCGGCAAGACAACCACACTTTATTCGATTCTGAATCGCATTAACGTCGAGGGCATCAACATCATGACCCTCGAAGAACCAGTCGAATATCCGATGCCGTTGATCCGCCAAACGTCGGTGAACGAAGCAGTGAAGCTCGATTTCGCCAACGGCATTCGTTCCATGATGCGCCAGGATCCCGACGTGATTTTAGTCGGTGAGATCCGCGATCGCGATACGGCGGAAATGGCATTCCGCGCCGCAATGACCGGCCATCAAGTGTATTCGACGCTGCATACCAATTCCGCGATCGGCGCCATTCCGCGCCTGCTTGATCTGGGTGTTTTGCCGGATATTATGGCCGGCAATATCATCGGCGTCATTGCGCAGCGCCTGGTGCGCCGCCTCTGCTCGCGCTGCAAGAAGCCGATCGCCGCGGATGCCACTACTTTGCAATTGCTACGGCATGCTAAAGACGCGCCTGTGCCGATGGTCTACCAGGCAGTAGGCTGCGGCTATTGCAATAGCACTGGCTATAAGGGCCGCATGGCGATTATGGAAATTCTAAAGATGGACGCGGACCTCGATGAGTTAGTCGCACGCCGCGCCACTGCCCGCGAAATGCGCAAATTAGCCGAGGCGAAAGGCTTCCACTCACTCGCCGAGGATGGCGTTCGGCGCGTGCTCAGCGGTGATTCTTCATTGGACGAAATTTCGCGCGTCGTGGATTTAACCGATCGCATCGGGTAGCGCCATGCAATTTGCCTACCGCGCCATGGACATTCAGGGCAAGATCATTCGCGGCCGCATCGACGCCGTGAACGCGCTGGATCTGGAAATGCGCTTGAAGCGCATGAGCTTGGACTTGATCACGAGCAACCCTTCGCGCGCGCTGAAAGTTTTTCAGTTTGGTTCGCCGATCAACCGCCAAGAGCTGATTAATTTCTGTTTTCACTTAGAACAATTGCTCCACGCCGGTGTACCTATAATCGACGCCTTGGTCGATCTGCGCGACAGCGTCGATAAACCGCAGTTTCGCGAAGTGCTTGCGAATATGATCGAAACTATCGAGGGCGGTAAGACATTATCAGAATCTTTAGCACAGCATCCGCGCGTATTCGACACCGTATTTGTGAATCTAGTTCGCGCAGGCGAAGCCAGTGGTCAGCTTGGTGAGGTATTGTCCAAGCTCACCGACAATTTGAAATGGCAGGATGAGATCGCCAAACAAACGCGCAACATTGTGATCTATCCCGCCGTGACCGGCGTTGTGGTGCTGGGCGTCGTGTTCTTTCTGATGATTTACCTGGTGCCCAAGCTTGTCATGGTGATTCGAACACTGGACTCCAATATTGCCACCAGCACCAAGATTTTAATCGCCGTATCAAATTTTTTCGTCAGCTACTGGTATATCGCGCTGTTTGTTCCGATCGCGCTGATTCTCGCGTTCGGCGCTTGGGCGAGATCGAGCAGCAAGCTGCGCTATCGGATCGATGAGATGAAACTTAACCTGCCCATCATCGGTGCGGTAAATCGGCGCATTATTCTCGCCCGCTTTTCGACTTTCTTCGCGCTGATGTACGCCTCCGGAATCACCATTCTCGATTGCATTCGAATCTCGGAAAAAATTTCCGGCAACAAAGTTATCGAAGCGGGATTGGAGCAGGTCGGCCGTTCTATTGCCGACGGAAAAAGTTTAACCGAAGCGTTCCAGGAAGTTGGATTGTTTCCACCGTTGGTCTTGCGAATGTTGAAAGTAGGCGAGGCGACCGGTGGCTTGGATACCGCATTGCGCAACGTCAGTTATTTTTACAACCGTGATGTCAAAGAGGCGATAGAGGGCGTGCAAAAATTAATCGAGCCGATGACCATACTCGTCATCGGCTCGATTTTGGTATTGACCTTGTTGCCAGTGTTTGGGCCGATCTACGATGCGATCAGCAAAGTCAAAATATAGCGCCTTGAAGAAGCAATATGGATGCGCCGCCCCAGGCATGCCTTGCCGCACCCCCCTGTCGACGCGGTGTTTGAAGCGCATGAGAAATGTATAGAAAACATCTTCTTTACCTAACCAACGAGCGCTTGCTGTCGGTCATCTGGCGCAACGGTAAAACGCTTGCCGCGGAATCGTTCCCGGTCGATGCCGCGGGTCAGGCCGCGTTTGCGAGATATCTAAATCGCTGCGCTAAGCTTCGGGTGTATTTTCTGGTCGATTTGATCGAGCAGGATTTTCGTCTTGACACCATCCCCCATGTTCGCGGTGGCGATCGCCGGCTGTTGCTTGATCGCAAACTGAACCAAATGTTTCGCGGGACGCCGTTTCGTCACGCCATCGTGCTCGACCGTGAAACCGCCGGCCGCCGCGATAATCGCGTGTTGTATACGTCCATTACCAACCCCGAATTGCTGACGCCTTGGCTTGACGTGCTCGATGCGGCTCGGGCGCCATTGGTTGGAATCTATTCGGCGCCGCTGTTATCGGTGCGCTTATTGAAACCCCTCGATCAATCGGCAAAACATGAGTTGTTAGTGACTCTGCATCAAGACAATTTTCTGCGCCAAAGTTACACGCATTTGGCGAAAACCAAATTTAGCCGAATGACGCCCCTAGGCGGCGCGTTGATCAACAACCGAGTTGCGGCAATCGGCGAAGAAGTCCGCAAAACCTGGGAATATCTCGAAAGTCTGCGCTACTTCGAGGCCGGAGAGGCGCTACACGTCTGCGTTGTCGCCGACCCGAAGGACTTGAGGGGATCCGCGGAAATGCTGCCGCAGCATCCCGGGCTGGAATATGAATTTGTCGACGTCGCAGTAGCCTCGAAAAGCATCGGCCTAACACAAGCGCTGACCGGCTCAAACGCTGAATGGCTCATGCTGCATTTGCTCGGCCGCGCCGCGCCGAAAAATCATTTTGCGCGACGGGAACTCACCCATCGATCCTTCATTTGGCGCGTTAAGCAAACCGCGATTGCCGCCGGCGCCGGTGCGCTGCTGGTCAGCGCGTCGATTGGCAGCGCAAATTTCATCGACGGCAAAATCACTGCGCAACAAGTGAGCCAGATTCAGAACGAAACCACCCGAATCGAACTAGAGCGACAGATCATCATGCGCGGATTGCCGATCTCCAACGTCGCGCCCAACGCCATGGGAAACACGGTGAAGTTCTACAATCAAACCGTGCAGGAAGCGCCCGATTTCGCTAGGGCCTTAGTGGCATTGAGCAGAATCCTAACGCGCTTTCCCGACACCGAGATGTCGAACCTAACATGGGCAACCACCGCGGACCCGAATAAACCCACGGCCAATTCTGCAGCGTCGGGGTTGGATTTGGCCGGGCAAGCGACGACAGGCGCCGACGCTTCGGCTACGATAGTTGTGCCGGTCACGGGTCGACTTTATCAGGTCCTGATACTTGCAGCCAAATTCGAAAATATCGGTCAAGATCAACGCCAGACGCTTGAACAGATCAAAGGCCTAAAAAGAGCAATTGAAAAAGACATGAGCGCGATGGTCCGGGTGCTAGTCCAGCCGTTAGATCCAAGCGCAAACGTTAAATTGCGCGGTAGCGCGCGACCGACACCAGAAAAACGCGACGCCGAGTTTGCGTTTAAAATAATTCTGCCGCCGAAACCATGATAAAAATTAATCCTGATGATATTTCGTTACTGCGCGGCGCGCTGCTGTTCTTGCTTGCGGCCGTAGTGGTTAGTCTCGTAGTCTGGGTTGGCTCATGGCAGTATCGAAGGATGGCAGGCGCCGAGGAAGATGCGGCGCAACGCATCTTAGGTGCCGCCCAGGCGCAACTTGCAAACGCGCGTGCGCAACAACAATTTTTCGTTGAGAACCAATCGACCTACGGCGCGCTTGCCGCCAAGGGTTTGTTCAGCGAAGAAAAACGCTTGGATTGGATAGAGAGCGTCCATCGGCTACGAGATCGCCATCATATTTTCAACATCGACTACGAGTTGTCGGCGCAACATCAAATGGATTCGCCGGGTAGTGATGTCGCCGCATTTTCGAGCAAAGTTGACCTTAAATTTGCTCTGCTTCATGAACAGGACTTGCTTGATTTTCTGGCGGATTTCAAAAAAGAAGCGCCGGGCGTATTTTTGCTTGATTCCTGCGCGCTCAGCCGCGAAAATTTTGGCGCGAATCAGGCAAGAGAGCCGAATCTTGCCGCCAATTGCACCATGCAGTGGATCACGGTGAAGGAAAAAAATTCGTGAGCAGATTTACCATCGGAAAAATGATCGCACCCGCGCTAATCCTGTCATCACTGACCGCAGTCGTGAGCGCCGATGAATTAGGCCGATTATTTTTTAGTGAAAAAGAACGCCAGACCTTGAATCAAGAACGGTCTAATCCTGCGCGAGTCGCTTCGCGCGACGCGGATCCCAAAGTGCAATCAGACGCGAGCGCGAACCTGGAGCCGAGCGAATCAGTCCCGCTACCGCCTCGGACAATCACCGGTCGAGTGCTCCGCAGCAGCGGCAACAACACGGATTGGGTAAATCATTTCCCGCAATACAAGAGGGGACGACAGTAAGCCTATTTCGCAAGCCCCCGAGTTTGCCCAGCCAGCGTGGAATAGCGTTGCTGCTGACGTTTGTCGTTTTGATTCTTGCTGCCGGTTATGTTCTCACCAGCTACCTGTCGCCCAGCAGCATCAAGCTTGCGCGGGACAGTGAATACGCCGGCATTCTCAATCTTGCGCGCGAGACAGTGATTGCCGCCACCGTCTCGGTATCGGGTGCAGCGGAACGGCCCGGCAACATGCCGAGGCCGGACGTTGTCGCCGATAGCGCAGCGACAAAAAATTACAATGGTGACGCCGAAACCGGCTGTTTCGACCAGTCCAAGCCTGGGGGACTTCCGCTCATCATTGATCACGCCAACGTTCGATGCCTAGGCCGGTTACCGTGGCGAACGCTCGGATTATCAGGAGAGTCTTTTAGTGAGAACGATGCGCCGGGGCAGATGCCGTGGTATGCCGTCTCGGGAAATTTGGCGTTTCAATTGTGTCTTGACTACCTCAACTCCGACATCATTGCTTTTACCTACGCCGGTTACATTTGCCCGGCGCCGACTTCATTACCCTACCCGTGGTTGACGGTTCGCGATGCGCGCGGCAGTGTATTGTCGAATCGTGTCGCGGCGGTCATCATCGTTCCCGGCCCTGCCATGAATGGCCAATCGCGACCTCCAGCGCCAAACCTCGCGGGGCCGAATCAATATCTCGACACTGCGACGG
>JANNFT010000413.1:0-12602 GCA_031380185.1 Pseudomonadota bacterium | reverse complement strand
TCATCGATTATCGCATGAAGGTTGGCGCGTAATAATTTGTAGAATGGCCATTGCCAGGAGGCGCATCGACGTTGCCGCCTGGCGCGGTATGTCCTGAGAACCTTACTGGTATTACATCTCCAGCCAACATCGCTCATTGTCATTCCCGCACAAGCGGGAATCCATGGTGATTTGTAGAGGCCAAATGGATTCCCGCTTGTGCGGGAATGACAGAGGGGAATGCGGCGCGTCGCAGTGTATGATTCCAAAAAACGCGTCAACCCCAACGAGGAGGAATACATGGATGGTGCACAACGCAGAGTGATGATGGCATCGGCCGTGGGATCGGCGCTGGAGTGGTATGACTTTTTCCTCTATGGCACCGCATCGGCGTTGGTCTTCAGCGAATTATTCTTCCCCAAGCTCGATCCCAACATGGGTATCCTCGCGTCGTTCGCGACCTTCGGCGTGGGATTTTTCGCGCGGCCATTTGGTGGCTTGGTGTTCGGACACTTGGGCGACAAGATTGGGCGAAAGCCGGTATTGGTGTTTACGTTGTTGCTGGTCGGTGGTGGCACGTTCTTGATTGGGTTATTGCCGACTTACGACGCTATCGGTATCTGGGCGCCGATCCTGTTGGTGGTATTGCGCTTGGTGCAGGGCTTCGGCGCCGGCGCCGAATATGGCGGCGCCGTGATCCTCGCGGTGGAGTATGCGCCGCCCGGCAAGCGCGGGCTATATGGCGCGTTTGCGCCGATCGGCGTGACGCTCGGCATCTTGCTTGCGCAAGGCGTATTCGCGATTTTTTCCTCCATGCCGAAAGAAGATTTTCTCAGTTGGGGTTGGCGAATTCCGTTCTTGCTCAGCATCTTCGTTATCGCACTGGGCGTCTACATCCGCGCCAAGGTAATGGAATCGCCGGTGTTCCAACAAGCGGTGGAAAAACGCCAAGTGCTACGCGCGCCAGTGATGGAAGCGATCAAGCGTCATCCGCGCGAATTCTTCGTCGTAGTCGGCGCCCGCCTCGCGGAGAACGGCTTGGGCTATTTGTTTCCGGTGTTTACCCTAAGTTACCTGACTAAGAATTTAGGTTTACCGAAAAACATGGTGCTGACGGGACTCGTGATCGCGAGCTTTGTGCAAATATTCACGGTGCTCGGATTTTCCATGCTATCGGATAAGATCGGTCGTCGTCCGGTTTACATGGGCGCCGCGATTTTTTGCGCGCTGTTCGCGTTTCCGTTTTTCCTGTTGGTGAATACGCAAAGCACGCCGCTCATTTACCTTGCGTTAATTCTGGCAATCGCCATCGGCGTCGGCGGCATGTTCGGACCGCAAGCCGCCTACTTCGCCGAACTGTTCGGGCCGCGCATTCGCTACAGTGGCTTTGCCTTTGCGCGGGAGTTGGGCTCGATTTTGGCCGGTGGACCGGCGCCGTTCATCGCGACTTGGCTGTTGATACAGGGCGGTGGCGCACCGTGGTATGTCGCGATTTATATCATCGTTTTGTCGCTGATCACCACGATCGCCGTTTATTGCGGGCCGGAAACTTATCGCAGCGATATCACCGCGGAGCGGACACCATATGAAAAAATGTAGGGTGCATTCATGCACCATTCGTAGCCCTAACTCGCCCACTTCCAATCTTTATAGGTTTCCCGTAATTTTGTTTTCAAAAATTTCCCCGTTGATGTGCGCGGGATCGCCTCGACAAAGACGATGCCGTCTGGCACTTGCCATTTGGCGTATTTGATAAGCAGAAACTCGCGTATTTCATCGACGCTGGCATTTTGTGAGGGTTTCAGAACCACCACGGCAAGCGGCCGCTCGTCCCATTTGGGATGCGGCACGGCGATCACAGCCGCTTCCGCGACGGCAGGATGGCCCATGATGGAATTTTCTAAGTCGACCGAGCTGATCCATTCGCCGCCGGATTTGATCAGGTCTTTGGCGCGATCAGTCAGGCGCAAATAGCCGTCCGTGCCGATCGTGCCGACGTCGCCGGTTTTGAGCCAGCCGTCATCGGTGAAGCTTTCTTCCGATTTTGCTAAGTTGTGATAACTGCCGGTGACCCACGGGCCGCGCACTTGCACTTCGCCGACCGATTCGCCATCCCACGGCGCTTCGCCTTCTTCATTCATGATGCGGATGTCGACGAACGGAACGATCAAACCTTGGCGCGCGACTGCGGCGGCGCGCTCGTCGGGCGAGAGTTTTTTGGTGTTTTCATCGAGCCTGGAGATCGTGGCGATCGGCGATGTTTCCGTCATTCCCCACCCTTGTATGATTTCCATATCGAGTTCGGCGTAAGCCTTAATCAGTGACGCCGGAACGGCTGAGCCGCCGACGGTCATGCGCAAACCCGGCATCAATTGCCATTTGCCAGGGCTCAGTTGCAAGGTTTGCAACAGGCCAAGCCAGATGGTTGGCACGCCTGCCGACACGGTGACTTTTTCTTTTTCGTATAGTTCGAGCAAACTTTCGCCGTCTAGAAATGCCCCGGGGAACACCAACTTTGCGCCAACCATGGCGCAGATATACGGGATCGCCCAGGCATTGGCGTGGAACATCGGCACCACCGGCAAGACCGAATCGGCATTGCAATAGCCACCGCTGTCCGGCAACGCCGACATGAATGCATGCAACACCGTCGAGCGGTGTGAATACACCACGCCTTTTGGTTGGCCCGTGGTGCCGGAGGTGTAGCACATGCCGCACGGTTCGTTTTCGTCGATGTCGGGATACTGAAATTTGCCTTGGGCGGTGGCGAGAAATTTTTCGTAGTCCTCATAACCGCCGGGAACGGGCTTACCCGATTGCGAAAAAACAAACACGCGTTCCGGCTTGATCTTGTCTTTGAATTTCTCGAACAGAGGCAGTAACACGTCATCGACGATGATGAAGCGGTCTTCGGCATGATTGGCAATAAACGCGATATCTTCCGGAAACAAGCGCAAATTTAGCGTGTGCAAAACTCCGCTGGCCGCGGGAATGCCGAAATAACATTCCAAGTGAGCGTAGCTGTTCCACATCAAGGTGCCGACACGCTCACCGCGCTTAAGGCCGGCTTGTTGTAGCGCCTCGGCCAGTTGCTTGGCGCGGCGATAAAAATCCGCGTAGGTGTAACGATGCAAAGAACGATCCGCGAGGCGCGAGACAACTTCTCGCGAGCCATATAATTTCCCCGCTCGCTCCAATATATGATTGAGCGTCAAGGGGTAATGCATCATTGTGGACTTCATTTTTTTCTCCAACTATAAGGCGTTATAATTTGCCGACAATATACTACGGAAGCCCTGAATAAGTCCGATTTCGTCGTGATACTGCAGTACTCGCAAAAAATATCGTTTCCTATGCGTCGTCGATATCTTTCGCTCGCACCGTGTCTCACTTAGAACTCGAACTCATTCAGCGCTTCCCCACGAAAACTTGGAGGAAATCCCCGATGGCGATCAAAGTGTTCGAGAATTGCAAACAATTACACGAGTGGGTCGGCAAAGAAGTCGCCGTCACGGACTGGCTGACCGTCACGCAACAACGCATCGACGATTTCGCCAAAGCGTCGGACGACTACCAGTGGATTCACGTCGATCCGGAACGTGCTGCCAAGTCGCCGTTCGGCTCGACCATCGCCCATGGATTTCTCACCATGTCACTGTTGAGCCGCTTCATCTACGAGGCGACGGAAATCAAGAGTGTGAGGATGGGTATCAACTACGGCATGAACCGATTACGCTTCGTGTCCCCGGTGAAAGTCAATGCCGAGATTCGCGCGCGATTCACGCTGGCTTCGGTAGAGGATTTGAAGGACGGTGTACAGATGATTTGGAACGTCGTGGTTGAGATCAAGGGATCGGAAAAACCTGCGCTGATTGCGGAGTGGGTCACGCGGCGGCACGAGTAGTCGCAAGATTCTAGACTCAGAAAACACCTCTGTGTCATCCCCGCGAAAGCGGGGATCCATGTTGACTTTAAAACGCCAAATGGATTCCCGCTTTCGCGGGAATGACAAACCAGCGGGATGACAAAAGTAAGTAGAGGAGAACACTATGCCATTCAATCGCTCACCCCACTGGCCGCAAGGCTTGCCCCACCATCTGACTATTCCTGAGACGAACCTTTACTACAACCTCGATGTCTCGGCGGCGCGCTTTCCCAACAAGGACGCGATCGTATTCTATGACTCAAAGACGACCTATGCAGAATTAAATCAACAGGTCATTAAGCTGGCGGGATTTTTGCAGCAGCGCTGTGGCGTAAAGCGTGGCGACCGCGTATTGCTGTATATGCAAAATAGTCCGCAGTTCATCATCGCCTTTTACGCGATCCTGCGCGCCGATGCCATGGTGGTTCCCGTCAATCCGATGAACCTCACCGCGGAGTTAGCCCACTACATCGAAGATGCCGACGCGACCAGCGCCATCGTCGGGCAAGAGATCTTTCCCCAGATTCAGCCCCATGTCGGCGCCACACTCCTGAAGAACGTCATCGTAGCGGCTTACTCCGATTACCTCAACGCGCCGACGGACCTTAAGGCGCCGGAATTCATACAATCGCGCCGTATTGAGATCAATCAACCTGGAGTGACTGCGTGGAGAGCCGCTCTGGATGCGGGTCTTAAGCCATCGCCGGTCACTGCCGGGCCGCACGATTGGTGCGTGATGCCCTACACCTCGGGCACCACCGGCAAACCCAAGGGCTGCATTCATATCCACAGTTCGGTGATGATGACGGCCGTCACCCACGGCGCGTGGCTGGGGGCGGGCAGCGCCGACGAAGTGATCCTCGCCGTGTTGCCGTTCTTCCATGTGACCGGTATGCAGGGCAGCATGAACGGGCCGATCTTTTACGGACAGACCATCGTGCTGTTGCCGCGCTGGGATCGCGAAGTTGCGGCGCTGATGGTGCAGCGCTATCGGGTCACGAGCTGGACCAATATTCCGACCATGGTGATCGATTTCCTGATGAATCCCAACATCACAGAATATGATCTGTCCAGCATTACGCGAGTCGGCGGCGGCGGCGCTGCTATGCCGGAAGCCATTGCGCAGAAGCTGCAGGATCTGTGCAAACTGACTTATATCGAAGGCTACGGCCTATCCGAAACCATCGCGCCGACCCACATCAATCCCGTGGATCGGCCGAGAAAACAATGTCTTGGTATACCGATTTTTGATACCGATGCCCGCATTGTCAATCCGGAAACGTTGCAAGAATTGCCGGTGAATGAAGTCGGCGAAATCATTTCCCACGGTCCGCAGGTTTTTCAAGGTTATTGGAAAAATCCGCGCGCCAGCGCCGAGTGTTTCATCGAGTTCGAAGGAAAGCGATTTTTTCGCACCGGCGACTTGGGTCGCGTCGATGAGGAAGGTTACTTTTACATTGTCGATCGCTTGAAGCGCATGATCAACGCGTCCGGTTTCAAGGTGTGGCCCGCAGAAGTCGAAGCGATGATGTATCAAAACGCCAATATTCAAGAGGCTTGCATCATCGGCTCGCAAGATGCGTATCGCGGTGAGACGGTTAAGGCTGTCGTGCTGCTGAAACCAGCGAGCCGCGGCAAAGTCGATGAACAGGAAATCATCGACTGGTGCAAAGCTAATATGGCGGCATACAAATATCCGCGCATGGTCGAGTTTCGCGACACGCCGCTACCGAAATCCGCCACCGGTAAAGTGCAATGGCGATTGTTGCAAGAGCAGGAAAATGCCAAGTTCAGCACGCCGATTGCGTAGCGGGCCTATGTTAGAATTCACGAGACTCTACGTTTAAAACGTTTGACGTGGCTTGGGAAAAGTTCAAGAACTCGCGAGCCTTTGAAAGCATTTAAGTTGTCGCCGGAGGTGTGGCAGAGTGGTCGATTGCACCGGTCTTGAAAACCGGCAACGGGCAACCGTTCGTGAGTTCGAATCTCACCGCCTCCGCCAGAACCGTGCAATCCGCACGGTCGCGAAGTCTCACCGAATCGGTGAGCGCACACGAGATGTAGTTTTATTTAATCCATGATGCTAGATAGCCGAAGGAGCGGTCAACTGCCGTTTCTAGGTTCAATTGCCACAATAAAAAACCCCGCCACTTGGGCGGGGTCGGGGGCAACTAAGCAGATGACCAAACTAACTCATGCTTTGGTTCTTTCTTAGTCTAGAAAAAGTACCGATGACGGCGATGCCTGCCAGCAGCATTAACACTTGAGCAGGCTCGGGGACGGCTTGAATAAACTGCAGGGAAAAGCCGGCGTCCTGATCCGCTAAAGCACCTTGCCACGCAAGCATCGCGTTACCGATGAGCGAGAAGCTGCGAGAAAAATCCAAGCCGTTTACGTGTAACACATCGGCGCCACCGCCATTGGAGTAGGTTGAGCCGATGCTGGTCCCATTAATCATTAGGTCGCTGAGAAAACTTTCGTTCTCGTTGTTGGCCTGGGTGCGGATGACGAGATCACTGAATCCGAAAGGTTCCGGCGCCATGTACTTCATTGTCTTACCACCTAGGCTGTAGGTAATCTTGCTGTTGTCAGCATCAAAGTTTAGCCAAAACGTTTCGGTATTGCCATTACCCCAATCAAACTGGCGCGTGGATGCGGGTTCGGACAGCGCATAGCCGAGGCCCAACTCATGGGCGTTACCGGTGGCGGCGGCTTGCACCGAACCATTAGCCAGAAGGCTGGATAACCTAGTACCTGGGCCGCCACCGGTTGATGCGGTGGAGTCAATGGCGTCGCCGAGCTGACCCATCGCAGCGAAAACGGCGCTGCTTCCAATCAGGCTCGTCAATTGTGAATCTGTAATATGAACAGCGTTAAGTTGACTTACTTCCGCGGCATTGGCGCTCAGCGAAAGTACAGATCCGGAAAGACCGGCGAGTACGACCAAGCAGCGGGTTGAGGCAGAAAGTTTCTTCATAGTATTGTTGATGCTGCTTAACATTGAGAGTATCGTCTACGGCAATGCTAGCTGGGATTTGTGACATTTCGTCGCGTGCCGCCAGCAGCGGAGCGAGGCTAGGCCATCAGCTTTTCGTGCTTATGCCGGGATATCCCATCACCAAAAAGATTTCATTCCGGCCTCGTACTTTTTTGTATAATCATTATCCAATTTCAAAAAATAACGACCTAATCGGCGGGTCATCAATCGATAAACCGTAACGGCTGTTCGGAGGATTCTATGAAAGCTTGGTCGGCGCCCGCAATGGGCAACGCAGGTGAGGGCGACCTGCAATCTAAGGCGATGGAATTGCTCAATCAATACGGACCTTCTGATTTCGTGGACGCCATTCAGGTAACTAGATTCAAACAAGTATTTAGAACACGCTTTGATACTCCTTTAGACCGCAGTGATGCGTTTTGGGAAGACGTATGTGCTAATCTCAAGAATTCCACGCACGGCTCGGACAAATAAAAAAAATCGAACGGCGCCGCGAATTTGCGAAACTCAAGTCGCACCAATGATTTCTATTTCGACGCGGCGATTCGGCGCCAGGCACGACTTTAGTTTCGCCGATTTCGTTTTACCGGCGCAGTGTTTGACCCGCGAGACGGAGCCTACACCGCTAGTTTCTAGAATGTCGGTATCGATTCCTGCATGAATTAAAAAGGTTTTCACGGCTGCGGCGCGCTGCTTTGATATTTTGATATTTGCCGCCGGCGTTCCGATTCGATCGGAATGCCCGGTGATGATAACTTTTCGCAATGAAGTCGCGTCGTATTTTGCAAAGCGCTCGATAAGTCCCCCGCGCAGTTGCTCGACAATATCTGGGGCCGCGACGTGTTTATTGAGGAGCGCACTGTCGATGTCCACATTCGACGCCTACGCGCCCCGCTTGAGCCCGCCGGTCAAGAAGGATTGATTCAAACCGTGCGCGGTGTCGGTTATCGTTTTGATCGCATCAGCGGCCGTTAAACTGGGCGTCCAATTCGAGCAATTGCTTATACCATTTCGCCGTGGCGCATCAGTTCGGCAATGGGTTCGTCATCATCATCGAATTCCTCATCGTCTTCTCAGGAAGATTCTTCGGTGAAACAATCTTTCAATCCCCAATATACGAGTTCTTGTTCTAGCCGTTGATCGGACATTTTTGTAAAGCCGAGGAATCCGCTCCGAACAAATTCCGTTAAAAATACTTGACTTCCTTCTCTCGATAATTCTTTGACGGCGATGTCAACGAGTGCGTCGATTGCTTGTTCCCTGTTCATGAATAGCTCCTATCGACTCGTAGCATTAGAGAGCATTATCTATGCAAGATGTTACAACCAAATAAAAATTCCGAGATCTATTCGCGGCAGCATATTAGTGCTGTCGCGGTCATCAGAATGTAACGGCTATGTAATAGACTCCGAATCAGAATATTGTTTTGAATCTCAAAGACCGCGCACACCATGAGCATAAAAAATAGAGAAATTTCAAGTAAATGGCTTGGTCTTACAATATGTTTTCTGATCGCGGGCTACTTTTTTTGGTCGCAATGGTCAACCGCGCATCAGCTCGAAAAAGAGCAACGATTAATTTTTGTCGGGAATCAGTTCAAGGCTGCAATTGGGCGTTACTACGAGAACTCGCCAGGCGCCACGTGACAGTTTCCGCTGCGTCTAGAAGATCTTGTTTCGGATGGGCGTATGGCGCCGAAGGCTCAGTATATCGCCGAGGTTTATCACGATCTGCTCGGCGGCAATGAATGGGGGCTGGTGCGAAATTCCGCTGGAGGAATCACCGGTATACACAGCTTATCGGAGGACGTGCCGGCCAAGGTGTCGGAATTCGCGTCCGAGAATGAACAATTTATTGGTAAATCCAAATATAGCGAATGGGTGTTTCAGTACGTTTCCGATTTGCGACCCAGCCGGCCTTTAGTTGCGATCGTTTCGGAAACATTGAAGCGCATCAATCCGCGTGCGACTAAAAATCACGAATTACCAAGTGCGATAGTACGCGGAGAGCCTCTACCGTGGGGCATACAAGGTACACCGAGCGGGTCGATATTGGTGAGTTTTGACGATAAGGACGGCAACGCAGAGTACAGCAGCGGCGATACTCTCGAACTGACCTTCATTCAGTGTTATGACCCTCTGGGCAAAATCACGTCCGGCGGAAAGCTGAAATTTACCTTTACCAATATCGTCGGCGCGCCGTTCCAGCAAATCATGCCGTGGAGCTTTACCGCCGATCTGCACTTTTCCGGATTTGAACTTCGCTTCGCGGATCAGAACCTGCTTCAAGTTAATGGAACGATGGTTTGGACACAAGCTAAAGATAATGCCGATGAGACTTTGATTCAAGTATCGGGAGCGCGGTTATCCGTCAAACGAACTGACGACAATATTTTGATTACAAATTATCTCGTCAAGTTTAACGACAACGTCAGGACAGATGAATATAGGCAATCCGGCACGCAATCGGTAAGCAGCAGCAAACTCGGCGGTACTTTTCAAATGGACGTTTCCGAGGCTCTTCCTCTGGTCGGAATCGCGTCGAGTTTTCCTGACAGCGGCACGATTAAAATCACCGGCGCCGGCTCGTCAATCACCCTTAATGCGGTTGATCGAATCAACGTAAGAATCGAACTTGATTCGAATTTGGACGGCATCGTTGACAGCAGTGAAGTTATTGCTTGGAGCATTCTGAGTTAAAGTCGCAGGCCTTTTGATCCGCTCACTTTGCATGCTCGCGAATGCTAAGTCGTCCATTCGACAATCATTAATTTTATGGGCTTCACTAATGCCGTCGGGCTAGACTTTCCGAGACTCGCTTTTCCATGTAACCGCGACCAACCATGGACCTTAGCAATCCCAGACCCTATCAGCTTGCCGGATTGGCCACCCGGCCAGCTAATCGTTGCAGTATTGAGGCGCGTGCTGGTGCTTGAGGGCGATACAGGTCAATCCACAAGCGCACCGAGCGACCGAGCGTCGGCCTCGGCCAAAGTATCGCGTAGATGACCCGCGGCGTCCGATTTACGTCTCGGCTTCGGGGAGTAAACAATTGAAGAACCGATTGTGCCGAGCCGTTCCTGTTTTTGCTTTTTCTTGCGCAACTGGCGGCGATGAGCCTCGGAATCCAGCACGGCGGTGAAGGGTTCGTCGACGCGATTGGCTTCAACAAACTCCCGGGCAGATCGACCCATCGAAGCCCGCAACGCCGGGTCGAGCAATTGCAACATGGCGGCCCCCAGGCTCGGCACGTCATTGCCACGCACCATGATGCCGGTTACGCCATCGTGCATCAATTCGGCTGGGCCGCCGATATCGGTCACGATGACCGGCAAACCGCACGCCTGCGCTTCCAATGGCGCATTGCCCCAAGTATCGGTGGTGCTCGGAAATACTTTGACGTCGCACGAGGCCAGCGCCGTTGCGAGTTCGTCTCCGTGCAGGTAGCCGGTGAACGTGGCCGGTAAGTCCGTAAGTTGTGCTTCAAGCGTCGCACGGAACGGGCCGTCGCCAATAATGATGAGATGGGCGTGCTTCTGCGAATCGAGAAGGCTGGCGTACGCTTTTGCGAGTATGTGGAGATTTTTTTCGACGGCCACGCGACCGACGTAGACAAATTTCACGATGTCGTCGGCGATACCGAAGCGCCGCCAGTAGTCTGGCACATGTTTAGTTGGGTGGAACCGATCGACGTCGACCCAGCGATCAAGAATCAGCAGCTTACGGTTGCGCAAACCGCGTTTGTGGAGAAGTTTCGCAACAAATTTAGAAGGCACCAGCATTTCGTCGACCGCGTGATAGAACACAAGCATGTATTTCCACGCGATCGCTTCTAGACTGACGTCCTTCGTGTAGTTCTCGACATACTCGGGAATGCTGGTGTGATAGGTTGCCGCGGTTTCTATTTGCAGCAGCTTCGCGGCAATCAGGCCCGTTAGCCCGATGACTCCCGGCGTGCTGATTTGCATTTTTGTAAACCCCCCCTCTTGCAGATACTTGAGCATGTCGAGCATCGGCGGGAAGTGGATTTTCAACCCGTCATATTCTGGAAATCCGAGGGTCGTCAACGCCGGGAACAGTTTGAGCCGCCCGCTTTCCGCGAAGCCGCGAATCTCCGGGTCTTGCAAGCGCTGTTCGTAGTCGTCTGCGGCAATGCAGGTGACGACGGTGAAGTCAATGTCACGACGAATTGCCTCGCGCATCATGCGTTTTATAGTGTTCGACACACCGTTGACGTCGAAGAAAGTGTCGGTGACCAGAACGACCTTCGGTGCATCTTGCACCTTGAACGCGCGGCGCACATCGCTCGCGATTTGACGGTCGGCGCTCTGGTGCATAAAAGCGAACAAGTAAGGTAGCGACACAAACAGATTGGACGAGAGCAGCGCCACAGATTCTTTAATCGTCGTGACGATATTGAGCGATTCGGTTCGACGCAGACTGTGGACGTAATGGATAAACATGCGGTTGACCAAGGTTTTAATCACCAGGAAAATGCGCTCGTCCATGGTCGCGGCGGCATTGAGTTCATCACGAAATCCGATATCGGCCAACATCTGGTAAATTTCGGTCTCGAGAACCGCGTCGAATGACTTACTCAATTCGGGACGCGCACGGATCTGTTTTATGCGGTGATACCAAAGCCGAGACTGAAACGCGAACTTTTTGCCAAGACTCACTTTGTCGGCGCCAAATACGAGTTTCAGAAGCGACTGAATGGGTCCACCGATGCTAACTGACTTGCCGCGTTTACCCTTTCTTTGCGAGGCGCCTTCATAAAGTAACTTGAGAATCGAATGCGCAATCGTCACCGGCCCGCCATGTTGGCCATCCGGCCGGCTGTTGCGTGCGCGAATAGAATCCACCATGGCGTTAGCGCATATGGTCTGATCACCTAGTTCGAATTCGGTCCAGGTTTGGCCGGGATTGATGCCGGCATGATCATCCGATCCGCCCACCACGGATTTAAGCCAGGGCGTCGGTCCTTTCGGTGCGATATTGTGAATGTTGGCCAGGCGCTCGATGGTGTAGCGATCTAGCTTGCGAACGATTTCCCACGTTAAATGGTTTAGGGTCTTGGTGCGAGCGCCATTGTGCACCTCAATACAATTACAAAGCAGCATCGCTTTTTCGATGTGCGCCGCGGAAAGCGCGCCGTCTCGCCCATACGGCCGATTCTGCGTACTCATTAACGGGTGCGTCATGAAATAGATTAGCTTGTTCGCACCGTGCTGGCCTTCCAGTGCGATTTCTTCATCGACGTAGGCTATCATTTCATAGATGTTGGGGCGTAGCCGGCTCACCTCGGCGAACTGTGCCTCGGTCATGTTGGCCACCGTAACGTGGATATTGCAACCATCTTCGGGGAAGGTGGTGGTCATCTCAGAGCTGATGAATACATCGGGCAAGCCACGATCGAGCATCTCGCGAACGCCATCGATCGAATTGTGATCGGTCAAGGTCACCAGCGACATGCCGCGCTGCTTGAGCGCGTGGTAAAGCTTGATCGGATCGGAGTACGATTCTGGGATCGAGAAGCTGTTGGCCGCGTAGTAGTCGGTGACGTTGGAAGCATACGAGTGCAAGTGAAAATCCACTCGGCCTATGGTTTTGATCGTCATTCTGTTTCTCCCTATGACACATTCAGTATTGTGCTGATCGAGACTTAAACAGAATTAAATGAATATCTTGTGTCGGTTTT